>JBAZSD010000024.1:0-65000 GCA_041662605.1 Desulfomonilaceae bacterium | reverse complement strand
TGACGGATTCTACGGCTTTTACAGCCGGAACTCTTTCCTTGAGGACTTTTTCAATGCCCATCTTTAGAGTCATCTGACTCATGGGACATCCTCCACAAGCGCCTTTAAGTCTCAATTTCACGATTCCTTCATCAGTTATTTCCACAATTTCAGCGTCGCCGCCGTCTGCCTGAAGTTGTGGCCTGATCAGGTCCAGGGCGGCCTGAACTTCTTCTTTCATGGTAGTCTTACTCCTTTCAATTGATCGCCCCGCAGGCCAGAATATTCAACATATCACATAGAGATTCCCAAGGCAGCCAAAAAACTGAATCACACTGCAAGGATTCCATGCGATGTTCTTAGCCTGAATGGGGCTCTTCCATTACCGATTTTTTGCTTTCACAGACTTCGCATCAGCTTCCATTGGTCAATTGCCCTGAGAATATCATGTTCACTGAGCGTTACCGTCTCCGGAACATCATCCTGTTTTTCCAGCTCAAGTTTTGCCGCGTTAAGAACGGCGCGCCTGCTGATTTCTTCCAAATCCGCACAGGACAACTCAGAGGATTCCCCGGCCGGAGAATCATAATTCCCTATAAAATTTATTCCATCTCTAGAAAGATATTTCCTGAATATGAGTTCCCTGTCCTTTTCAATGGGTAAACGAAGCTTCAATTCTTGAGAAAATCGCCCTGTTGCGCGCAGCGCGGGTGGCACATCTTCTCCTCGCGCCGCGGTAGCTACGACAAGTATTGGTTTTTCCGATTTTGTAGCGTTCATTTCCAGTACGATCTGATTCACTATTCTTTCAATTACCTTTGAGTCCGACCAACCGGAGACTGCGAATGAATCGACACTATCGAGGATCAATACTGTCGGAGCCAGTTCTCGCACCTGTCTAAAAAGTTCTCTTATGTTTCGCTCACTCTCGCCCATATACTTTGACAACAACTCCGGGCCCCTTATTTCAATCACGTTGAATCCACTCTCTTTTGCGATCGTGCGCGCCATCAGGGTTTTCCCTGAGCCTGAAGGACCTGTGATCAGAAGCCCGGAAGGCCTGTTAACGCTCAATTTCTCAAGAAACGAGACATTGTTAAGAGGCCATAGGATTGTTTCCTTGAGGAACTCAATCTCCGCTGAGTAACCTGCAATGCTGTCCCATCCCGCTGCGTCAAGGTCAACTTTGAATCGTCGCCCGGAGGATGGCTTCATGTTCTTTAACGCTCTCTCGAAATCACCACTTTCAACTGCGATGGCTTCCAGAAAATCCTCGGAGAGTTCCTGATCCGTATCTTCCAGTCCCGGCAACGACCGTCTAAGGGTTTCGTATGCGGCTTCCTGACACAAAGACTTAATGTCCGCTCCCACAAACCCGTGAGTCTTTTCGGCCAGAGCGTCCAAATTCACTTCGCACAGGGGCATGTTTCGGGTGTGGATTTCAATGATTTCACGTCGTCCCACTACATCGGGAACTCCAATGTGAATCTCTCTGTCAAACCTTCCGGGCCTTCTCAGCGCCGGATCAAGATTATTCGGCAAGTTGGTAGCAGCGAGCACCATCACGGCGCCACGATCTTCCAGACCATCCATCAGAGCGAGAAGCTGAGCGGTTACCCGGCGTTCGACTTCGCCCTCCGACGTGTCTCGTCTGGGAGCCAAAACGTCTATTTCGTCGATAAAAATTATAGCGGGAGCATGCTTGAAGGCGTCTTCAAAAGCAGTCCGAAGTTTGGCTTCACTCTCACCATAGTATTTTTCCATTATCTCCGAGCCCACTACGCTCTTGAACCAACATCCTGTCTCAGCAGCCACGGCCCTGGCGATCAGCGTCTTGCCTGTACCTGAAGGACCATGCAGGAGAACTCCTTTGGGGGGATCAATACCCAAACGATCAAATATTTCCGGGTGTTTCAAGGGTAGTTGAACTACTTCTTTTACGCGTCGAACAGCGTCCTGCAATCCTCCAATATCTTTAAAGAGAGTGTCTTTAGAAGAAACATATTCCTGACCATCCTCATCAACCAGTCTTATACGAGTGCCAGGAGCGGCTCTACACAGATCATGCGGCTCGGTTGCGCATATGCTGAACCGAACAGTTTCTCCACGATTAGTTTCGAGCGCCACAGAGCCCCCCTCCGTTAAGACCATACCATCGACTTTGTCCAGCATTGAACGGATTTGCTGCTTGGACAGATCTATTCCGTCCGGCGCCTGAAGAGTCACGCTTTCAGCGTCAACGCAGACGGCTTTTCGCAGCTTCACCTGGCTAAACATTTGAAATCCCGCCCTATCCATTGTGTCCCGGTCGAAGGATATCATTCTGGTGTCAATCCAGGAGTTAGGATGGCTCTTGGCCTGAACGACGCATTCATAAGAACCCAGCACCTCAACCGCTTCTCCATCGGTAAGGCCCAGGTTTTCCATAAAAGTCTTGGATATAAAAACCACCCCTGTGCCGGGATAGTCATCTACAACTTTGGTTACCACGAACGCGTACGTCGGATACTGGTTCTTGTGACAGTCACAATCCTCATGTGAATGCCAATCTCCAGGAACATGGTCATTGCAGTGGCACTGCATGGAAATCTCCTCGCTCCGCTCAGGGTTCTTTAACAAATGGAATTACTAAGCGCTCTTGGACGCTTCGCTCTTCAACCAGGACTTCAGATCGTCGTTTATTCCACACGCCCTGTTCTTGCACGCAAAATGAATTACTGAGGCGTCTATCAAATCTTGCGGCGCTTCAACTTCAGATACTACCTCATAAGTGTTGTGGCTTTGTCTCACAAGCATTAGGCGCGCCGGCTTATCAGTTGCGTATATTTTAAAATATGCGCTCTCCTCGTTGCAGGATTTGGCGTGATTCAGCCCTCTTGACCAGTTCGTCCCCCATTCGAGGTAACGAGTCACAGCGTCAAAAGGATGAAGCTCCCAGTCGATCAGGCTCTCTATTTCTTTATCTTTCAGTATTTCCCTAATGTTTTTCACAGTCCTATACCTCCGGACAAATAGACCCTTTGTGTATTTGTAAAATCGGATGCTTTTACTCAGGAAAAGTTTCATGGACCTGGAAATAGGCGCATGAAAGGGATTGAGTCGGTATGACCGGCGGACCAATTATTAAAAGAGAAGGCCACATTCCCAATGAGTTTCAATTTACGGTCGAAACTTCCTCTACAGGGATGTGGCCTGATTTATCGCTAAGTCTGTTAACTGAAAAGCCTATTTGATTGGTGGAACATAAGGCAGCCATAGCGAAAATAGCCAGCATAGGAAAAAGATCAGAGGCGTATGAATAATTAACTGCAGGACGGAATAGCCGACCAGATCACGGGCCTTAACACCCAGTAACCCTAGCAAGGGTAACATCCAGAAAGGATTTATCAGATTGGGAAGCGCCTCGGCCGCGTTGTAGATCTGGACTACCCATCCCAGATGGACTTTTAACTCGTTCGCCGCCTGCAAAACATAAGGCGCCTCGATGACCCACTTCCCGCCGCCACTGGGTATGAACAACCCAAGCACCGCAGAATAAAAAGCTACCAACAACGCATAAGTGTTATGTGTGGTTATCGAAACGAAAAGCCCGGCCAACCAGGCGGATATCCCCGTTCCTGTTATCATCCCGAAAATGACGGCGTAAAAGGGGAATTGAATCAAGACACCGCCGGTCGCCGGTATCGACTGACCAACAGCGCGGAGGAATCGTTTAGGCCTCCAATGGAGAAGCATTCCAACAGAAATAAAAATCAGGTTATAGGTATTTAGATCAAGCGCAGCCAAAGGCCCTTGAGGAGAAGTCCTGAAAACATCTATGAGGTAGGCGAACAATACCAGGCATACCAATATTGTTAACAGAGGACTGTATTCAAGCCACTCACCAGGTTTTTTTCTTGGTTCAAGCTCAAGATTAATAGGGTCAAACCTGGCGCCATAGTAATCCACTGTTTTCGCGTTCTCAGCAGAAGGCGCGGACCAGTATGCGATAAGCACAGAAACTATGAGTAGCGCTCCGGCCGTTATCAGGCTTTCCTTCAAAAAGATCGTTTGTGTTAATGGAATTATACCGCTGATGTTGTACAAGGCAGGCGGAACCGAACCTTTAGTCGCCATTAACAACGCCGCGGACGACGATAACCCCATTGCCCATATGCTGCCTAGACCAAGATAAGCCGCAGCCCCTATGGCTCTATAGTCAATGCCATCTACGCGTCGAACCAGTTCACGAACCAGTAGTCCACTGAAGATGAGACTGAACCCCCATGAAATGAGTGAGGTCAGCATTGAGAACAACGCCACGAAAGCTATCGCTCCCCTCGGGGTTGAGGGAATCGAAGCAAGTCGTTGAATGCACCAGTACACTGCCGGAGTCGATGCGAGGACATATCCGCCGACTATTATCATGACCATCTGCATTGTAAACGGGATCAGGGTCCAGAAGCCTTTACCGCCGACAACCGCCATTTTGTATGGTGATTCCCCCAGCAGCAGACCAACAATGAAGACTACCACGATGCCCAGTAGAGCGAAAACAAGCGCGTCAGGAAACCATTTTTCACTCCAGTCGGCAAGCGACAGCCCGAAACGAGCCAGCCCGCCCTCCGTGCTCACGGCGCCTTTTTTCATCGCTTTTTCCATATGAATCCTCCTACCCGGGAAGCATGAATGGTTTAATGGACTCCCCCTACCCTGCGTTAAATACTACTCCCATCAAGAAATTCTTAAACAGATTTTTATGAAAAAATTGGGGATAAATATGAATAAAAAAAAACCGTCCGGCTTTTCATAACCGGACGGGATCGTTTTTTGTGTGTGGCTCCCCGAGTAGGACTCGAACCTACAACCTAATGGTTAACAGCCATCCGCTCTGCCGATTGAGCTATCGGGGAATCGGAAGTCGGAGTCTGTTACGACCCCAACTTCATAATCTTTTTATTCTTAAAAAAGTCAGCGATTTTGTCAACGCGAAAATTTCCGGATGAACGGAAAAAGCAGAATCACCGCTGCGAATGAAATCGTATTCCATGCATTAGACTGCTTCTGCGTCAACTGAAGCCCATTTTCTAAGCTTTGGCAGTTCAATTGTCTCCCAGGCTTCAGAAATTCTGAGGGCAACAAAATGTTCAAAAAGGGAATCGATAAGTCCAATGCCTTCCTCGATCAAACCCATTTTTTCCAGGAAAGCCCCTTCCAAATCCTCTTCTCCTCCCTCTTCCAAAGGCGCGGTCCGAGGAGTTTTCAGAGAACCAAAGGAAAACCAGCTACCTTTTATTAGGACTGAATATTCATTTTCCGCTGTTTTGAATGACACTCTGGTTTCTTCAATCTTTTTTCCCTCCCGTATCGCCGCCAGTCCTTCTCTGAGTTCTGAAAACTCGCCCTTAATGCTGACCGTTTGAGGAGTGTCTACATCCGTAAGATCAAGAGTCATGCGATCATGAAAAACAACTTCAATTACTTTTCCGCCCGGTAACTCTATTGGTCCACCAGTCTGTTCCGATTTAAACCAGAGCCAAGTCAGAAATTCCCTTCCAAGAAACGCCTTTTCTCTCAATATATCCAGAAAATCCATGCCGTACCCCGTCAATCCTTTTACTTTGAGGTCATCTACTCCAAACAAAAAATCAAGGAGCCATAATACAGGACTTTATTTCTCCCAGCCTGTTGCGGGGCGCCTCACCTGAAAGCATTTCCATTCCCCTGATGAACGGAACAAGAGGCGTCAGAGTCAAGCCAAAACTTTTTTTGAAATGGTCTTCGACTCTCTCTCTGGCTCTAACGCTCAACGCCGCGAGGTATGCGACCGATCCGGCAGTGTCCCAAACCAGGTCAAAAACCTGGATTGAAGGCAAAACGCGGCTCTTGAGGGATTCCTTGAGCCCCTCTTTCAACTCTCGCAATTGGGTCGTTGAAATGCGCCTTTGACCCGTACGTTCGAGTAATTTTCGTCGCTCTTTCTTAAGTTCAGTTTCCAATACTCTTGGAGGCACCCGTACAGTGTCAATTCGGAAAGACAAGGCGACATAATTGGTCCGCACATACGACGCGCCTTCAAACCTGTAATCATCAAAATCATCAATGCTTGTCCAGCCAAACCCTATCAACTCCCCCGGTTGATCAGTTGTTCGGAATGAACCGCGTTTGACCCCTTCGTGAACCGTATCCCAAAACGATCCCTGTATTTCGCCTTTTACACGATAACGCATTATTGAAACTGATCTAGAGGCGAATCCCATACCTTTTCCTCCAATTTATTCGTGCCCTTTTAAGCTGTGTTAACAATCTCCTAGAATAAACCAATGCTCGCCGACTGGCAACAGACGTCGCTTCCCAAACGACATGAATCCAATTTACCGGATTTACTCACATGTTCAAAAAACGAAGCGCTTCCGACACAATCCGGTCTTCTTTCCCAAAATGGAAGTGGTCTGTGTTTTCGAGTGTTATTATGCTCTTGGGATCGGGGATCTTTGTTACAAGTTCGTTAAAATTCTTCGAAGAGCAAACAAAATCGGATGTTCCCGCGAGCAGCAGTTTTGGTCGATTTTCATTAAGCAGAAAACTGAAATCATACATGTCAACAGGAGGGGAAACACCGATTAATCTCATGGGTCTGTTCACGAGTGAAGCGGCTTTGAGTCCTACCCAGCACCCAAATGAATAACCCGCAAGGATAAGATTGGAACAGTCCAGGCTCTGAAATGTGTCCAAAAAACTTATTGCGGCCAGGACGTCATCGATCTCGTCAACTCCACCACCATGTGAACCACCGCTGGCGCCAACTCCGCGAAAATTAAATCTCAGCGTCGCTACACCGTGCGCTACAAGGCCGCCGGCCAGCGCTGAAACTACATTATTACGCATATTCCCGCCGTAAAGAGGGTGCGGATGAAGTATCAAGGCTCCCTGCGGCGTTTTTTCATTCGATTCCGGAAGGTCCAGCGCCCCTTCCAGGGTTATGGATCCACACGGAATCGAAAGATTTTTTTGAGATCCCACAAAATGCTCCTGAAAGGCTGTAATTCTATTATTTCGGAACCTGAGTCACACTTTTAGAAATGGTTTTCGATTGGTAACCGCACAGTAAAAGTAGACCCTTTCCCCATGGTGGAACTGACTGAAATCTCCCCTCCATGAGTTCTCACAATACTGTAACTTACGGACAGGCCCAAGCCCATGCCGGATCCTTCGGAAGAACTCTTGGTGGAGAAAAAAGGATCGAATATATTTTCTATTATTTCATCAGAAATTCCAGGCCCGGTATCCTCGAATTGCGCCTCAATGAAATTTCCCACGCTTCTGGTTCGAACCGTTAATGTTCCTCTTCCTTTCATAGCGTCAACCGCGTTTAAGGCAAGGTTCATGAAAACCTGTCGCATCATGCCCGCGTCAACCTGCGCATCTGGAATTGCGCTCTCATATTCCTTAATAAGAGTAACTCCCAGGAAACGTTGCTGACGAACGATTATCTCCAAGGTCCGGTCCAGAACTTCATTGATGGATCCCGGTGTTTTCTTTACCGGTGTCTCTCGCCCAAAATCGAGGATGCCCTGTACTATGTTTCTGATTCTTGTGGTTTCATTAACGATTATTTCCAGATCTTTTCGTGTTTGTTCATCATCCTTGAACCTCTTGAGCAAAAGACTACCGAAGGTTAGGACTCCGGTTAAAGGCTGGTTGATTTCATGAGCTATTCCTGCAGACAGTTGTCCCAAAGATGAAAGTTTCTCGGATCGCAGAAGCTGCCTTTCCAGTTTTTTTCTCTCTGTCAAGTCAGTAAAGATTCCAACTGATCCGGATTCTTGAGATCCCTCATACAATATCGCCGCCGAAATAAAGACAGGGATAGAGCGGCCGTCTTTGTGCAGGATTTCAACTTCTCTCTTCTGGAGCACCCCCTTACCTCCAAAATCCTGAGATCTCAAGTCTTTCATAATCTGTTTCGCCACTCCTGAAGGGTAGAGGTCGACTATATGCATCTTGCCTACAACTTCATGCTTTTCGTATCCGAGTAATTTCTCAGCCGCTGTGTTGAAAATAATTATTTCCCCTCCCTTTTTTACACACACGATAGCGTCCGGAGAATTTTCTATTATGTTCTCACGGAACTTGTAGGCCCTTTCCAACTCGTCATTGGCTTCCCTAACCAGGATCTCCAGGTTCCGGGTATATTTTCTGAGTTTCTTTTTAAGTCCGAGTCTTTCAAGAGATCTTTTGATGGAGAGAGATAGAATCTCATGGCTAACAGGTTTTGTCAGAAAGTTGGAGGCCTCTTTTCTCAAGCATTCGATGGCCATGTTCATATCACCGTGACCGGTAATCATAATGACTTCCGTGTCAGGTCTTTCGGACTTTATCTTCGAAAGAACTTCTATTCCGTCCATCTCCGGAATGCGGGCGTCTATTATAGCTACCTCCGGACGCTCTTTTTGAAAGATTTCAAGAGCGGACTTGCCGTCTCGCGCTGTCAGAACTTCATATCCATCCAGCTCTAGGGTCATCTTCAAGAGATTAAGTATGCTGATTTCATCATCCACAAGCAGTATTTTTGTCATACAGTTTACCCCTTGGACGTCCTGGGAAATGAAAGCTTGATGGCGCACCCGGGCGCCGGTTTATGAACTATCTCAATGGATCCATTGTGTTCTTTTACGATTCCGTAACTGATCGCAAGGCCGAGCCCAGTCCCCTGCCCTGTCTTTTTTGTAGTGAAGAACGGCTCAAATACCTTTGATCGCAGACTCTCGGGAATCCCGAGTCCAGTATCTGATATGGTTACGACCACTTTTTGGTCCTGCACGCTCGATTCAATCATCACACGATGCTGGTGAGGTTCCTGTGTCTGGCCTTTCTCGGCGCGCTGCTTCGAAATAACCGCGTCTCGAGCGTTTATTATTAGATTTATAAATACTTGCTCAAGTCTGTTCAAATTCCCTCTGATTTTTGGAAGCTCATCGGCCAGATGGAGAATAAACTCTATGTTGTGGGCCTCAAGCTGGGTTTTCAAAAGAGAAGCGGAATTCCGCAATGGCACGTTGATATCAAGAATATCGAAAGATTCGTCTGTCTTTCGTCCAAATTCTCTCAAGTGATTGATGATTCCGGAAGCCCTTTCTACGTTTTCGTTCAACTCCTGAGTGACCTTGAGAAAGTCTTCCGCCGGTACGGATCCTGTCGTTCGAGCCTTTTTTGTCAGGTAGTCACAACCGATACGGATCACATACAAAGGCTGGTTAAGTTCATGCGCGATACCGGTGGCCATTTCTCCCAGCGTCGCCATCTTGCCGGCATGAATCAACTTTGCATGTTTTTCGAGTTTTTCGGTTGCGTCCCAAGCAGCAATCATCAAGGCCGGCCGATTTTCATATCGCGCTGCGCTAGCCTGAAAATTGATCACGAAGACCGAGCCTGATTTTCTTCTTCGTCTTAGTATAGGGAGGGGCGCAATCTCATCCAAATCAATATTTTGCAGGAGTGATCGGGTAGACTCGCGATCACCTTCAGGAGCCAAATCATCAAAATTCATCGCTAGGAACTCTTGCCTGATGTATCCGTATTCTTCCTCAGCACGGGCGTTTACATCGAGAATCTTCATAGTTTCAACATCGATCACAAAGATCGGTGTCGGTCCATTGTCGAACAGAAATCGATAACGGGCTTCAGACTCTGTCAGCCTGGCTTCCGAGGCTTTCAGATTACTTAACATGCGGTTGAATGATGAAGTTAATTGATAAATTTCATCTCGTGAATCCAGTTCCGACGTAGCGCTACCATATTCCTCACTAATTTGGTTATCAGTCAGACCAGTATGAAACGTTAAGCTAGCTGAGGTCTCACGGCTAATCTGATCAGCCTTTTTGGTCAAATCTCTGAGCGGTTCCGTGATTTTCTTGGAAATGCGGTCTATAAACAGCCATCCAATCGCGATAATGATGAGGCTGGCAAAAAAATGGATCAGTTTAATGTGCTCAATTACAATTGTTTCCTGATGCAAACTTGGAAATATGGTCGAGGCGAGGATCGCGCCGATCACTGTCACCAACCCTATAAGCAGGACCAAAGCGCTAATGAGAATTCTATTCTTGAATGAAGTCAGAAAAAGGAGATTCTGCCGGAAACGAGCCGGAACCCTGGTCTGGATTCTCCGGAACAACTTCAAAAACAGTCCCGGTTCATGATGGACGATCAGGGACGCTCCCCTGGATACAGAGTTCACAGGGCGCCTCTCCTCATCAGCCTCAAAGGCAGTAGCCGATTTCGCCGTCATTGCGCTTTTTCAACGCCTTTCCGGAAACACTAAATCAGGAAATGTATTTTCTCATTCCCTCAATGTCCTTGCGCATGGTTTCGTATAGAATCGCGTTTTCCACAGCCAACGCCGCCTGACCCGAGAATTTGGAAATAAGCGTCATTTGCTTTGAATCGTATTGTCGATCTGAGGTGGAATAGAGCCTGAGACAACCGATTATTGCTCCTCGAACTGACAATGGCATCGATAAAATTGAAGCTATCCCTTCCTGACGAGCTTCGTCAGGGTACTGAAGTCGAGCGCCAAACGAATTTTCCGTTACGAAGGAATATTTTCCTGTCGACTGAACCTCCGAAATGCTTCTTGTCGCGTCCAGGGAGCCTTTGCTGACGTACTCATCGCTCAAACCACAGGATGAAGCCAGTTCATAAAAGGGGCCATCCTTTTGACGCACGAGCACGGACGCGCCCTTAACCTTTAAAATATCTTTCGATGAGGAACAGATGAGATCAAGAATCTTCTTGAGATCAAGGCTGGACATCAGAGCCTTTTCCGACGCTTCATAGACTGTTTGAGCTTCCTTGTCTCGTCGTAACATGAAAACCTTGTCCAGCGCCCTTTCAGTTACCTCAACAAGTTCATCCGGAGTAAAGGGCTTTGGGAGATAATCAAGAGCGCCGAGTTTCATGGACTCTCGAACCGATTCGACCGTAGGATAACCAGTAAACATTATTACGCCTGTGTCGGGATATTCCGACGCTACGGCCTCAATTAACTCCATACCGCTTCTGTCCGGCATCATAAGGTCAGTTAATACCAGATCATATCTCGTTGTCTTTAGAAGATCGATAGCCTGATCAATCCTTGAAGCTGTCTCCACTTTAAATCCTTGCTCTTCAAGAATTCTACGGACACTTTCAAGTACAATCTGTTCATCATCAACTACCAGTGTAATGGCTTTGAAATTACCCCCAGAGTTCATACCGACCTCCTTAAAATTATCCCGTTAAGCAATCGATACAGTAAAAAAGATACAATCGGTTTTTATTTCAAGAATATTTCGTTGCAAATAAAGTAATCAATTCCTGACTACCTTTGAAGACAGGTTACATGGAAAGGTTGAATCAAACATTTCTCAAAAAAATCTGTTACTCGAATTCGGCGCCATTTTTGTTTTTCGAACGCTAAGAATGTAATGAAGCAATAAAACTTGAGCGAAACACTCTTATTCAGCTTATCTCAACCAATCCTACGGGATCAAGAAAAGATTTTGAATCCATGATTTTTGTTTGACTCCTCATTGTCCCCAGTTTAATATGTATGTTGGGGTTATAGTATATCAACAAGGCAACCTAATCTCCTTTCATTTCTCCGGAAGGAGGGACGGGCAATGGATCTCGAAAAAAGAATCGATGATCTGATTGAGGCTGGGTGGCATGTGCTGGACTCCGAATATGACGAAGCTGCTTTAGTCTACTGGAAAAAAACCGCGAGTGAGTTCTTTGTCGATTTTCTCGGACGCCGTCACAGCGTGACCGAAAGTTTTATTTGCCTCTCGCAGACGAAATACGGTTGCGGATTGTCTGAGAATTCGGCGCATGTCAATCGGCATTAATAACAGGAGTTCCCGGCGCATGGTATTTTATCAGTCCGATATGTAAATTACCTTGCTGCCTTGTGGCTCAAACTGAAACGGTAATTCCGTTAGATCGGAGAGGCTTTGTCTAACACGCAAATGGTTCTGAGGCTCAACGTAGAACAACAGGAACCCACCACCACCCGCTCCTAGCAGTTTTCCTCCTATCGCGCCGGCGGTTCTAGCTCTTTCGTAACAATTGTTTATCGTGTCGTTGGAAATTTCCTGCACGAGGCTTCTCTTAAGCAACCACCCATGATGCAAGATTTCTCCAAATTCGCTCAATGACTTGGGTTCCCTCAGCGTTTCAATGAGATCTTTACAAAGGTTCTTCATCGATCTCAGAACTTCCAT
This sequence comes from Desulfomonilaceae bacterium, assembly GCA_041662605.1. Classification (NCBI taxonomy): domain Bacteria; kingdom Pseudomonadati; phylum Thermodesulfobacteriota; class Desulfomonilia; order Desulfomonilales; family Desulfomonilaceae; species Desulfomonilaceae bacterium. The sequence continues at coordinate 52,779 of JBAZSD010000024.1, read as the reverse complement.
CTTGTTGCGGGTTTCCGCCTTCTGAACTTCCAGGATGTCTCCGGCCCTACGGGTGACTCCGGTGTAGAAAATCATAAGATTACCTTCGAGGGCTTGCCTGGTAGTCGTAGAGCAAATGACCGGATCTACAAAGACACTTTCATCAGGATTAAATCTGATATGCGATATACCACCGTACGCTGCGATGAACTGATCCTGTTTTCCTATAGGGTCATTAAGAATTTCTATTTCAATTTCACAGGCCTCTTCCGCCAGTTTCTTGCCGGACACGGCCTCACCCTTGAACGTGTGTAACGCATGAAGCAGTCCCACAGCGTACGCGCTCGATGATCCCAGGCCGGTTCCGGAAGGGATATCAGCCATTGAGGCTATTTCAACCCGGTCGGTGACCCCTGTCATTTTTAGCGCTTCCCTGATTATCGGGTGTCGGACTTCCTCAACTGAGTTCACGAGTTCGGTTTGCGAATATTTCAGAGAAATGCTGTGTTCGAAATATCGGGTCAGGCGGTTGATGGTGATATAGATGTATTTGTCTATGGTCGCGCTGACTACCGCCCCTTCTTCATGTTGATAGTAGGAACGGAGATCAGTGCCTCCCCCACAAAAACTCACTCGAAATGGTGTACGCGTGATTATCATTGTGAACCTGCCATGCGGAATGCAAACAACCTGGATAAGCCCCGGAAATTTCTATTATTTGTAAATATTAATTGCTTGTTGGTTTGTCTAGCCGGAAGCCAGGCGGATCTGAAAAGCGCCAAATCTCGTTTTATATATGCCCCGTCCCAAAGACCGCATTCCGGGAAAAGTTTTCTTCGGGACGGGGTATACTTCATCCCTCCAGTCACCACAAAAACAAAAAAAATAAAATCCGGAAGCGGCGAAAACCGAAAATATGGGAAGTAGGACAATTGAGTCAAGGCTTTTCTTTGATTTCAGCGCTTCCGGTATTAAACGTCATTCTTATTGGTCAACCATAAGCTTTTGGAACATCGACAAATCAACGCTTCCAAAAAAAATAACAACAGGCCGTCAAAAATCCGCCGGAACTATGCAATCAGTTCTTCTCAATCCGATCCTTGATCGCCTTTCCAAATCCTGAGCATGAAACCTCTTTCGAACCGGGCGTCAGCCGGGCAAGATCGTATGTAACGATCTTTGATTGAATTGTTTCGGCCAGGGCTCTTTCAATCAGTTCAGCGGTCTCATCCCAGCCTATCCGCCGGAACATCATGGCCCCGGAAAGCAGCATTGATCCAGGGTTTACTTTATCCTGTCCAGCGTACTTCGGAGCGCTGCCGTGAGTGGCTTCAAAAACGGAGCAAGTGTCACCAATATTAGCCCCGGGGGCCATTCCCAAACCACCAACCTGGGCCGCCAGCGCATCAGAGATGTAGTCACCATTCAGATTCGGGGTAATCAGCACTTCATATTCCTGGGGCCGAAGCAAAGCCTGTTGAAACATCGCGTCCGCAATTCGGTCGTTAACAAGTATCTTCCCATCGGGGATACGACCACCAAATTTTGAGAAGAGATCTTCTTCAAAAATAGCTATATCCGGGAATTCGGCCCTTACCGTTTCATAACCCCAGTCCCGGAACGCTCCTTCCGTGAACTTCATTATGTTACCTTTGTGAACCAGTGTAACCCTTTTCCTTCTGTTATCAATGGCGTATTTGAACGCCATCCTGACCAGTCTCTTTGTCGCTGAAGGACTCATGGGTTTCACGCCAATACCGGAATCCAGGGGCAAATGTATCCCCATCTCCTCCTCAAGAAAATTTATCATCTTGACGGCTTCAACAGACCCGGATTTCCATTCAATCCCAGCGTAGACATCCTCTGTGTTTTCCCGGAAAACAACCATGTCCACATCCTCGGGTCTGATCATTGGAGACGGTGTGCCGGTCACATATTTGACAGGTCTTACACATGCGTACAGATCCAGTTTCTGTCTGAGTGTCACGTTGAGGCTTCTAAAACCACCACCCACAGGAGTTGTTAACGGTCCCTTTATGGCGATAACGCATTTCTTGATAGCCTCGAATGACTCTTCAGGAAAGTAGGAGCCAAATTCTTTGAAGCTCTCGGCTCCTGCGTATATTTTCCACCAGTAGATTTTTCGGCTTCCCTTGTAGGCTTTCATGACAGCCGAGTCAAAAACTGGTCGAGAAGCGGCCCAAATGTCAGGTCCCACTCCATCGCCTTCGATATAACCGATGACCGGGCTATCCGGCACGTCAAACCCAAGACCTTCTTTATTAGTTGTTATCCATCGTCCGGCGCCGGGTTCTTTCAACTTGTGGTCCATTTAATGATTCACTCCAAATCTTTTTGCGCCGCGACAAACGTGGTCCACGGCGGGGTTAACTTTTCATTCTTTATTTCAAATCCTTGCTCCTGAAGCAATGTTTTCAGCGTGAGCGCCTGGTCGGAATTGATTCCTGAAACCACCCAGGTCTTGATCAATGATGTTTCCTTTAATACGACTATGTCTCTTAAAACGCTGAACGGCAAATTCGCCATCACGAGATCATAGCCACGATTCAGGAAAATCCTGGCTTCTCCTTCCCGCGTCTCAATGATGTCGTCAAATCCGTTTCGACTCACATTTTGTCTGGTCGCTTGCACTGCCAGCCGGTTCTTGTCCGCGGCCACAACCTTGGAAGCCCCTAGTCCGGCTGCGGTTAGAGCCAGAATCCCTGAGCCTGATCCGAGGTCAAGAACTGATTTGACTTCATCCTTTTTCATGATGTCAACCATGAATTCGATACACGCAACGGTTGTCGGATGATTTCCATCTCCAAAGACAACCGATGGATCAAGAAATATCGAGTTTTCATCGTGAGCGTTTTCCCGAAACGGGACAAACCTCTGTCCGGCTATACTTAACCCAACATCCGGGATACCTTCCTGCCAATCCTTGTATCTCATCTCATGTCTTGAACTGAGGATGGCGTCGCACGACGAGCACAAACCTTCCACGTAATGATCTTCGGGCTCCAGAAAGAATACATAAGAAAAATCGTCCTCATTCCAGACCCCAATCAACGTATTGGGCGGGTCCGGCAGAAAATCCGGAAGACTGCTTTTTATTTCATAGATAAAGAGGGTCTTTTCAGGGTCAATCATTGGATATCACTCGACGGATCACATTTTACCTTTTCAGATAACGCGGACTGAATGGGATACAAAGGTTTCCCCCTCATCAGTTCCGTAACAAGTGGATTTAACCTGTGGATGGCTATCCATTCAATCACTGGAACACAAACAGCGTCTCCGAACCCAAAAAAAGCCTGGCTTGCAGAGGAAGGAAGATTGTTATCGCCCGCCCCCATGAGCCTCGCGCATTCCAATGGCGTGAGTAGGCGAGCGAAAAAGTCGCCTTTACCGGCCTTGACAACAATCTGTTTGGCGCTACCTCCTCGAGGAGTTCTCAAACAGCCGGCGATCCCGTCGGTACGCAGTTCGGCCATTGATTTGCCGTTCCTTATTCGTCTGAAGACCGTTCCATAGGACCAGCTTGATCCTGACATCATCAATTCGGCCGCCTTTCTATGCCTTGGACTCATCTGACTGAGTAAATAAGCGGCCCTTTTCGGGCTCCACCATTCAGGGGATTCATCTGGTGGGTCATGAATAATGTCAGTCAGCGTTAATCCGGATGAAGTTATTTGGGGCATTTCCCTGATGTTCCAGGCAATCTCCGGATTCTTATTGATAAAGTCTACTAACTTTTTCGGCCTAAAATTGGACTCGAGCGCCCGTACGGTTAACTTATCCGTTGTCTCGCGTGATTTGTCGAATATTTGAGCTATGACGAAAAGCCTGAGCCTGCTTTGCGGGACAAACCACACGGCGTCCACCAAAAAAGGGTCAACCGAATATCCCAGATTATTCAAAGCCATCATGGCGTCCCTAAAGTCTTTGCCGTTGTCGGAATTGAGAAACCCAGGCACATTCTCTATAAGGACTATAGGGGGACGTCTATAATTCATTTCCTCAAGCAATCTCATGAATTCCCAAAATGATGACGATTTTTTTCCGTTAAGTCCGTTTCTGGAACCGGCCACAGACAGGTCATTGCAGGGAAACGAAGCAGTCGCAAGTGTGACGTCCGGGATCCTGTCAGCGGAAATTTTGTGGATATCCTGTAAGTCGACAAGGTCGGGTTTGTCTTGAAATCTTTGCGAGTACATTCTGTATTTGTTGCGGTCAATATCGTTCGCGTAAGCCACTCTCCAGCCGTGACGCTCCAGAGCCATCCGTACAAGACCTATCCCTGCGAAAAATTCCGCAAAATTTTTCTGGGGAGCGAGACTGAACGATGTTGGTTCGACAGGTTTTTTGTTTATTTCGCATACAGCGGCAAGGCAGTTTTCCAAATTTTTCTTGATGTCGCTCTCCCAAAACCTTATTACTCTCCATCCTTGCGAAAGGAGGATTGAAGTGGATCCGCAATCACGATCCATGTTTCTACGAATCTTGGCAAGCCAGTATTCGCGGGATCCAGTTTTAGTAAATTGATCTTCAAGCGAAGACAAATTTCTTCGGCTCCACTGGCCTCCATGCCAGAAATCCCCATCGATAAAAATAGCGAGTCTTAGAGAAGGAACTACAATATCCGGTTTGCCCGGCATGTCCTTTGCGCATAGCCTGTATCTTATTCCCCTCCTCCAGAGCGCCTTGCGAAAAAGCAATTCGGGACCGGTGTCCCGTGAGCGCACGCTTCTCATTATTTCGGAATTATTTCTTGGCAATGCGTTATTCGTCAATGGGCTTTGGAACTAGTTCAAGGATATGGAGCGCCTCAAACAAGGGATAAAACTCCGAAAAAGGTAAATTTAACATAAAACTTTGTAATATTTTATGATAAATTTGTACAATATCGTGTGAAAGTTTGTAATCACATCCGTTCTTTTCCTCAGAGGGTCGATGAAAAAGGTCATATTGGTCCTTACAATTTGCATGGCGCTTCTGGGTTCCAATCTTATGGCCAGTGATTCGCCGCTCATCCACGTGACTTTTCTCCCTCAATGGATCCCTCAAGCTCAGTTCGCCGGCTACATGATGGCTTTTGAGAAAGGTTTCTACAAAGACGCCGGCCTGAATGTGGAATTCCTGGTGGGTGGCCCAACGAATCCGCCTCTGGAGGCTTTGGAATCCGGTCAGGCGACCTTTTGCACGTCCTGGGTCTCAACGGCCGTTCAAAAGCGCTCCTCTGGAACGAAGCTGGTGAATCTCGCCCAAATTATTCAACGCTCGGCCCTGATGCTGATCGCCAGGAAGTCTAGCGGAATTAATTCGCTTGAAGACCTTAACGGCAGGCGGGTCGGCCTCTGGCAGGGAGATTTCAGGATACAGCCTCTCGCATTGTTCAAATTACATCATCTCAACGTAATTGAAATACCGATGTACAGTTCCATAAACCTGTTTCTCAAGGGAGGAGTCGATGCAATATCGGCCATGTGGTATAATGAGTATCATACCATCCTAAACAGCGGCTTTGACCCCAAGGAACTAACCACCTTCTTTTTCAGTGATTACGGTCTGAATTTCCCGGAAGACGGGATCTATTGTCTCGAAAAAACTCTGAATGAAAACCCCAAAGTCTGTGAAAGTTTTGTTCAGGCATCCCTGAAAGGCTGGGTTTATGCGCTGGAGCGCCAGGACGAAACCCTCGATGTGGTGATGAAGTACACCCACGCTGCACACACGGGAACAAACCGGGCCCATCAGATGTGGATGCTGGCCCGTATGAAAGATTTAATTTTTCCGGATGGAGACAGGGCCGTTCTCGGGAAGCTTGATCAGAAACAATACCTTCTGGTTACAGACACGCTCCGGTCGCTGGGATTTGTGGAAGATCATGTGAGGTTTGAAGATTTTTATCGGGGAACCAAATGACTGGTCGTTTCCATAGTAGTATCGCGTTAAAGCTGACTCTCCTGGTTCTGTTAGGCGCCGGAATGGTTTTCGCCCTTGTTCTGACTTACAGTTATGTGAGTTCTCGACAGATAATACTGGATGAGTCCAAAGATGGCGCCCTAAATCTGGCCGTCGGAATGTCCCGTAAGATTGAACAGGAGTTCCTGGCTGTGGGAAAGGTTTCCAAAAGTTTCGCAGGATTTCTCGAAACCTCGAATTGGGATGAAAAAACCCTTTTGGAAACACTTCGACGGATGGTGGTAGATAATTCGGAAATTTACGGCATGGCAATGGCCTTTCAGCCTTACGCTTTCAACAAGAATATCCTGAAGTACGAGCCATATTACTATAAAGCGCCGGATGGTCTGAAATTCTCCAATGGGGACGCGCCGGGGCAAAGCTATTTTCAGCAAGACTGGTTTTACATTCCCGTGCAATTGAAGACTCCTGTTCCAAGTGAACCATATTTCGACGAGAGCGCAGGAGGCGTTTTATTAGTGACTTACTCATACCCATTCTTTGAACTTTCAGAAGATGGGAAACAACTTGGCGTGCGGGGGATAATAGCCTCTGATGTAAGTCTTGGCTGGCTGGAAAAACTTGTAACCAGTGTTAATGAGACAAAAGACGGTTTTTGTTTTGTGGTTACAAACACGGGAACTTTTGTGGCTCATCCGAATTCCGATTATGTGATGAAAGAGTCATTGTTCAGCCTGGCAGAGTCGCATGGTGATGAACGGTTACGGTCTATAGGAAGAGAAATTCTCGGATCAAAGAAAGGCTTTATAGACGTTGGCTCAAGTCTGGGAGGACAGGATTCGTTTCTAGCCTATTCACATATTTTGTCCACGGGCTGGGTATTCGGCGCAGTATTCCCTAAAAGCGAACTGTTTTCGGAAGTTGATCAGCTTCACCACAAGACCTTTATAGTGAGTATTTTAGGGATTGGGCTTCTCGTTCTTGTTAGCGTCTTTGTAGCGAGATCCATAGCCAGACCACTCAAAGAGATGGCGGCCGCTACCAAAAAGGTCGCTGTCGGGGAACTCGATATTGAACTGAAGGCTGCAAATCGCACCGATGAAGTTGGCTTGCTGGCCCAGTCATTTACTCAAATGGCCCAGGGACTGAAAGAACGGGATTTCATAAGGGACGCGTTTGGCCGATACGTCACCCAGGAAGTTGTCAACAGGCTGCTTCAGTCTAGTGATGGGTTAAAACTCGGTGGCGAGATCCGGGAAATATCGATGATGATGTCTGATATTAGAGGCTTTACGGCTCTCACAGCAAATATGAATCCTGAAAACATAATCACTCTTCTTAATCGTTATCTGGGAAGAATGGTCGACACGCTGATCGATTTCAGAGGGATTATTGATGAAATAATAGGAGATGGGATACTTGCATTTTTCGGCGCCCCTGAACCACTCGAGGATCACCCTGAACGGGCCGTGGCGTGCGCTTTGAAGATGCAGGAAGCAATGGCCGAAATAAACGCCTGGAACATAGCCGATGGGCTGCCCACACTCGAAATGGGAATTGCGGTTAATACAGGAAACGTAGTTGTTGGAAATATCGGCTCGGATAAACGGAAAAAGTATGGAGCAGTAGGGCCGGATGTCAATTTCACAGGCAGGATGGAATCCTTTACTGTCGGCGGCCAGGTCCTTGTATCTCAATCAACTTACGACCGCCTGTCGGATATCCTTGAGGTTAAAGACATACTTGAGATTGAAATGAAAGGCTTTCAGGGAAAGGTCAAACTTTATGATGTGATAGGAATTAGAGGCAAGTACACGGTTGCTCTGAAGCGCCTTGAGGAAACTCTCAGAGTTCTCGAGAAGCCAATAACTATGACTTTCTATCGGCTGAGCCAAAAAACCGTCTCGTCCCACGGAAACCCAGGAACGATGAGACAAGTTTCCCATAGGGAAGCTGTTATGACCTGCCCTGAGCCCCTGGAGCTTTGGGAAAACGTGATGATAGTACCTCATGACGAAAAGGGAGAAATCTCCGAAGCCGTAATTTACGCCAAAGTAATTTCACTTGAAGCGGTTGATGGAGTTCATTATATCAAGACGCACTTTACGTCCGTATCCCCAAAGGCTCTCCACGTCCTTGAGAAGGCCGTCTGACCATCTTCATTCTCCGTCATTCCTGACATGACAGGCGTCAGTGTCTGTGATTCTTTTATTGCGGTCCGGTTGAACCTTACCGTTAGACGCCTGAGACCCTGGCGCCACAAATTTCCTGGATTGGAACTGAGGATTATATTATGGAGAGATACTTGTTCGTAGTTTCCGTTTATCAACCCAGCATCAAGGAGAGGTGGTCATGACCAGAAGACGTATCCTCGTTTTTTTTGGAGTCATGCTGATTGTAATTCTGGGCGCCGGTTTTCAAGCGTTTGTAGGGCCTGTCGGGGCATCTGAAAGCGTGGAACAGGAACGGACCTGGTGCATAAAAGAATGTAAGGACAGGTATGGCGTAGATCTGATGTGGCGAGGCGGCGGCGCAGATAGCATGTGGCGGCTCTATTTCAAGTGTATTGAGGATTGTGAGAAAAAAGCCTGGAAAGAGTGGCAAAAGGACATGGATAAAATCGAAAAGGAGTGATTTCATCCATGTTCTTCGCTGTTTCACACAGGTTTCACGTTGCAGGGAACAAATCTGTGAAGGGGTGTTCCCGCAATCGGGTCCCTGTTAGCGCTTTTGGTTAGGCGGTTTATATTGGCCCCAAACTTTACGCCTGCGTGAATCAGGCCAAAACCGTGGGGCATGATTACTTGACCCTGTCTAGCGGTGTCGGTGACTTCCAGTTCAATTTCTTCCGAGCCCGCTTCCGTGGTTATCTTAACCATCTGACGGTCTGCGAGGCCAAGGCTCGCAGCGTCTTGCGGGCTCATCATTAATGTGCACACCCGGCTCTTGCCCTCGTTCCAGGCCGGGTCCCTCATAATCGTGTTGGCGTTGTAGTCTATGTGGCGACCGGCCGCCAGTATGAGCGGAAATTCATCATTCGTACGCAACGCGATCTCTTCAGTTTCAGCGTTAATATTGTTTACAATCTCAGCCAACTCCGGAATCAGAATATTTATCCGCTTATCCTCAGTTCGAAGTCCATTCCACTGATTTGAAGTATCACACTTGCCGATCCAGCTTCCTTCAGGGCGCTCAAGAATGTTTTTAAAGATTTCCTCTCCCATTAGCGGCCCAGGATTGAAACCAGCCCGCGCCGCATCCTCCCTGAAAGACTTCGGAGCAACCTGTAACAACCCCCACAGTGCAGCGAGGTTTACTGAGCCAAGAGCTTTACCGAGCGTCTTGCCTAGAATGAACGGCATGAATTTCATTGCGCGGGGCTCGTTCTGGGCAAAGGCCATAAGCTGCATGCCAAAATTCAACCTGTCTCCCGAAGCGGCGTCTTGAAGTTTCTGGGGAATTTCCGGGAGCAATCCCAGGCGTTCGGCCAAAAGTGTCATGATTTCGCTCTCTTCAAGGCAATCTCCCTCACTTTCAACCACCGGACGCCGCATCTGAAAAAATATTCCAGGATAGTTCCAGGCGAAAAACGTCCCATCCCATTTTTCATAAGCAGACTTTGCGGGCAGTACGTAATGAGCGAGGCTAGCAGTCTCTGTAAAAGCCACATCGATGACTACCAGTAAATCAAGGGCGGCAAAAGCCCGTTCATAGGCCGAAGTATCGGCGTATGATCTCAAGGGATTGGAGCCGCTGACAAAGACTGCCCTCAGTCTGTCCGGACTATCAGCCAAAATTTCCTCAGGCATGACATTCGGCGGGAATACGCCCATGATTGCAGGGAAATCCGTGGCAGCCGTACGCCACGTCCTTGGATCGCGTTCGTCGGAATGCGCTCCTATCGGCATGAGGCTCCCAGGCATGACATTTCCTCCAGGGGCGCATATCCGCCCGCAGATTGCCAGCAGGATCAACTCGAGATAGGACGAGACGGTGCTATGTCTCCCCATGAGGATTCCAAGATCCGAGTGATATGACCAGTTGCGATTAGCCAGGAGCCGACACAATTCCCTGACCTGATCATAATCCAGGCCGCATAGGCTAATGGCTGAACGGGCGTCAAAATCGACGAACATTGGCTTGATCGATTCGAAACCGCTCACATGCTCCGCAAGATAGTCTTTCTTTTCCCAACCCTCTTTAAGAATGACGCTTATCATAGATCTAAACAGCAGAGCGTCAGTCCCGGGACGAATCGCCAGATGCATGTCCGCAATCCGGGCTGTCTCAGAAAGTCTGGGATCGATTACCACAAGCAACTTTTCAGGGTCTTCGGAAATTCGTTTCAAATGCCTTCGAGCCTGAGGCATCTGATGGCTCATCATGCCGTTCCAGCCGACCGCCAACAACATGTCCGTATCTTTATGGTCGGGCACGGTCCAGAAATATTGTCGTCCGAAGCCTCTTCCATTTACCCAGAAATAGCCTGTCAGTTCCTGCGAAAGGGCATTATAATGATAGTGCGATCCTAGACCGCGAAGAAGCCGTACTCCAAATGCCGCCTCAAAATGGCATCCCTGCCCTCCGCCACCCATGTACGCGATGGATTTGGGTCCGTACGTTTCCCTTGTGGATTTGAGCTTTTCAGCGATTTCTTCCACGGCCTGATCCCAGGAGATTTCTTCAAACTGGTCGCCTACCCGCTTGAGCGGCTTCTTGAGTCGATCCGCATGTCGCTGATAATGGGCTATTTCCAGTCCTTTGCGACAACAGTAACCCTCACTGCGCGGATTTTGTTTGTCAGGACGGACCTTGATTATCCGGTTGTCTTCAACCATCACTTCAAGGCCACAGTTCTGGGCGCAACATACACAGCTTGTTTTTTGCCACGATGACATGTCACCCTCCGTTAAGGTTCACCAAATAGCTTGTATACTAACTGTTCTACATAAAAATTAAGCCCGTTATAGCTTTCAGAAACCGGTCCAGAGCATAAATAGTTATGCCGAGCCTTTAGTTCGGAATCATCTGAAGGCGGCGGACCGAATTTTTTAAGCGTCTGGTATATAAATCGGATCAATCACTCCTTATAAGGGACCGCTGACCTTATTTAGTATACTAAATATCTTTCGCTAAATCCTTTGTCAACCAAAAATCGGAAATTAAACTCTTTTGTAATGAACAAGAATCTTGCTTATACTATGTGAACCACAAACAGAAAGTGGCGCATAGGATAATTCTATTGTCAGGAGTCGGGAATTAATCAGATTTTTCTTGACGCCAACCGCCGAATAATAGTTACACAACTTCTGCAGAATCTTTTTCAGCCTTTTTCCACAAAATGTGAAGGAGTTTTGTATGCCCTACCGCCAACTGGATGGTCTGAATATTTATTATGAGGTTCACGGACAGGGGACGCCTATCGTCATGATAAGGGGTCTGGGCAGCAACGCGGACCACTGGTACGCCCAAACGCCAACTTTTTCCCGATATTTCCAGGTCATAACATTTGATAACCGTGGCATAGCGCGTTCCAGTGACCCCGGCGGAGACTTCACCGTTCCAATGATGGCCGCCGATACCCTGGCTCTTATGGACGCCCTGGCCCTGGAACGGGCCTATGTCATGGGACTCTCCATGGGAGGTATGATTGCCCAGGAGCTGGCGATCAATCATCCCAATCGAATTAAGGGTCTGGTTCTAACTTGTACCCATTGCGGCGGAGCTGAACAAATCGGACCGAGCGCCGAAGTGGCGGCTCTGTTCAGGGAAATGGTCCTGGAAGGGACCCCTGAAGCCAAAATCAAGGCAGCGCCCACCCTGTTCGACAGGCATACTCTGGAACATTCCCCGGAAATTCCTGGATACTACTCTGAAGTATCTCTTAAACACCCGGCCAAACCTGAGATATTGATCAAACAGTGGCAGGCGGTTCTCGGACACGACACTTTCAACCGCCTGTCGGGAATAATCGCTCCAACTCTGGTTCTTACAGGTGATTCCGACTTGCTCTTCCCACCGGCCAACTCGAAAATATTGTCGGAGAGAATTCCCGGAGCTGAACTGCGGGTTATCCCCGGTGGAGGCCACCAGGTCTTGATCGAACAACCTGAGTTATGTAACGAGGCGATACTGGATTTTCTGAAACGTTGCGAAAATAATTAAATGAGCAATCGGGTAACATTCAATGGAGCCCCAAAATGACTCTCACACACCTTGATAAGCCGGGCGCCCCGGCCGAAAAGACGCCGAAGCCGCTATCACTCCTTGCATTCCTCACCCGACTGATCTTGTTGTGCGTTTTGCCTCTTGTGCTATTGGCAATTTATCTCGCGGTCGACAATGTTAGAACCATGCAGGCAAAGAGCGACCAGGAGGCGGAGCATCTCGCTGAAAACATAGCGACCGCCATTGACCTTCAAATGCGAGGGCAGATTGGAAGCTTGGAGGTGCTGGCCGCTTCGCCGCTGCTGGATGATCCGCCCCGATTGAACGAGTTCTACAACCAAGCCAAGGCCTTTCGTAAAAGCTTCGGGGGGAATGTCATCCTCGCCGACCTGTCAACTCAAATGCTCTTCAACACCCAGGCGCCTTTTGGAGAAACGCTCCCGAGACTTCTCCGCCCAAGAGGCCACGCCGCGGTTCCGACTATGTTGGAAACCGGGAAACCCGCTGTTGGAGACATGTTCATCGGAAAGATAACCAAAGACCCTTTGATCGCAATAGCGGTACCGGTTAAACGAGATGATAAAATCAGGTTCATCCTGCTCAGCGTTGTCGAGACCAGCCAATTCCAGAAGCCCCTGGACGAAGTCTCGCTTCCGGCCGGCTGGTCCCTTGCGGTCCTCGACGGCAAGGACGAGGTTATAGCCCGCCGCTCCCCCACGGAAACCGAAGGTAGCTCGGGCGCCACGACCCTATCCGGACGCTTCGTGGCCAAATCCGGAGTTTCGCACTGGTCTGTAGTTCTGGAAATCCCTACCAGCGTCTATCGCGCGCCGATCATGACCGCAGCGACAGGGCTGGCGCTAACAATACTGATGGCCACATTGTTGAGCGTCCTTGGCGGACGGATGGCTAGCCGCAGACTGGCTAACTCGGTCGTAAATCTGGCGGAATCACCATCTAATCCATCACGCCCTGTCATAGCCGAGATCGAACTGGCTCGCGGAATACTGCGTGAAGCGGAGCGGGCCCGAGAGGCCGCGGTGAAGACGCTGCAGCAAAGGGAAGAAACCCTGCGACTGTTCATCGAACATTCACCCGTGGCTCTGGCCATGTTCGATCGCGACATGCGCTACCTCGCTGTCAGTCAGCGCTGGATTAAAGATTATCGTCTTCGGGATCACGACATTTTAGGCCAATCAGACTACGACATTTTTCCCGACATTCCGAATCGTTGGAAAGAGGAGCATCTCATTGGGCTTTCCGGTGAGGTCGTAACGGCATATGAAGACTGTTTTGAGAGGATGGACGGTTCAGTTCAATGGCTGCGGCGGGAGATTCGCCCCTGGCGCGCGTCTGACGGCGGAACAGGCGGGATAGTGATCTTTAGCGAGGACATCACCGAGCGTAAACGGGCCGAAGCGGCGCTCAAAAAAAGTGAGGAACGTCTACGTCTGGCTCTGGACGCAGCAAAGGCAGGAGCCTGGGAGTGGGACCTGGGGACCAATAGGAATTTCTGGTCCGATGAACTATGGGCCTTGTACGGACTGGAGCCGTATAGCTGCGAACCTTCGTACGAGGCATGGCTTGGGACGATATATCATGATGACCGCGCTGCGGTGGAACAAGCCGTCCAGGAAATTAGCTCCACAGGGGCGGAACTGAACGCGGAGTGGCGTGTTTTAGGCCCCAAAGGTGGTGAGCGATGGTTAATGTCAAGAGGGCGTCCGGTTTACAATGACCAGTGTCAGGTTGTCCGTTACATCGGTATCGTCATGGATATCACTGAACGCAAGTGGGCAGAGCATGAGCTGAGTAAAACAATAGTGGATCTGGAGCGTTCGAATATGGAACTTGAACAGTTCGCATACGTGGCGTCCCACGACCTCCAGGAGCCTCTTCGTATGGTGGCGAGCTACACGCAGCTTCTAGCGGAGCGTTACGGGGAACAACTCGACGATAAGGCTAAGAAGTTCATTGAATATGCGGTGGATGGCGCAGTGAGGATGCAGCGCCTCATTCTCGATCTTTTGACTTTTTCACGGGTGACGACACGCGGATCGAAATTACAGATTGTTGACAGTAACGAAGCTCTTGGGATGGCGGTCACCAGTCTGGGAGAATCGATTCGTGAATCCAACGCTCTGGTGACGAATGATGAGCTTCCACAGGTGATGGCGGACCAGACTCAATTGGCTCAAGTCTTCCAGAACCTGGTCAGCAACGCAATTAAGTTTCGAGACCGGAAACCGCCGATGATTCATATATCAGCGCGGGCGGATGGCCCCAATTGGCTTTTCTCGGTTAGGGATAACGGCATCGGTATCGATCTGCAATACAAAGACAAGATATTTGTTATCTTTCAACGCCTGCACACCAGAGAAGAATACCCAGGCACCGGAATTGGGCTCGCCCTTTGTCAGCGCATTGTCAACAGACACGGCGGGGAGATCTGGTTTGACTCAAATCCGGGTCAGGGATCAACCTTTTACTTTACGATACCCAAGATAACAAAGGAAGGTCAGGATTATGGGACTTAAACAGGGTTTGCGACTCATCGACATTCTTCTTGTAGAAGACAATCCTGGTGACGCCGATCTGGCGCGGGAAGCGCTGGAAGGGAACAAAATGTGCAACCCGCTCCGTGTGGTCAAAGATGGCGAGCGGGCCATGGAGTATTTACGTCGCAAGGGTGAATACGCCGGAGTTCCTCGACCTGATGTGATCCTGCTCGATCTCAACCTGCCCCGGAAGGACGGCAGAGAAGTCCTGGCTGAGATCAAGGCCGACGAAGACCTGAAATCCATTCCAGTGGTGATCCTCACTTCGTCTGTAGCCGAAGAGGATGTTCTGAAGAGTTATAATCTGCACGCCAACTGTTACATCACAAAGCCGATCGACCTCAGCCAGTTCTTTAAAGTGGTGAGAGCAATTGAGGCGTTTTGGCTTGGCATCGTGGCGCTGCCACCTCACAGGGACATAAAATGATCGACCGCGTGCGAGTCCTGCTTGTGGAAGACAACATCGGAGACGCCGATCTGGCGCAAGAGTACCTTTCCCACGCGCATCAAACCGGTTTCGATGTGTTGAGTGTGACTCGCCTGGCAGCCGCGCTTGAACTCCTGGAGCGAGAGAGAATCGATGTCATTCTCCTGGACCTCGGGTTACCTGACAGCGCCGGTCTCGAGACCCTTTCCCGCATTCTCAAGGCGGCTCCAACCGGAGCGACAGTCGTATTGACCGGGCTTGACGACCACCATACAGGGCTGGGCGCCATTCGGATGGGGGCCCAGGACTATCTCCCGAAAGGCGACCTTACGCCGGATCTTTTGATCCGAACCGTTCTTTATAGCGCCGAGAGGAAACGATGGCAGGATGAACTGCGGCAGAGCGAAGAGCGTTTTGCAAAGTCATTCAGGAATAATCCTGCGTTTCTCACGATTGTTCACATGGGTACCAACACGGTTCTGGAAGTCAATGACGCATGGACGAGAGTCTTCGGCTACAGACGTGACGAGGCGATTGGGCGCACGACCGTAGAGTTGGGAATCTACGACGCTGAAACGTACAGCAAGATCATGGAGGAAGTCAGGGACAAGGGCTCCGTGCGGAACGTGGAAGCAACCGTAAGGAACCGGACTGGCGAAAATCGGGTGGTTTTAGTCTCGCGCGAAGTCATTGAAATAGGCGGAGAACCCTATTTACTGGCGATGGGTTTGGACATCACCGACAGGAATAGGGTAGAAAACGCTCTTCAGGAAAGTGAACAGAAGTATCGAGCCACTTTCGATACCGCCTCGATCGGCATCGACCTGGTGGATCGGCATGGAAACTTCATGGAAGTGAACTCAACCTTGTCTCAGTTTCTTGGTTACACACCAGACGAACTTCGGCGCCTTACCATAATGGACGTTACTCACCCAGAGGATGCGCTCAGCTCCAGGGAAATGCACGAAGCCATTGTTAGAGGAGAAACAGATGGGTACCGTCTGGAAAAACGCTATGTGCGAAAGGACGGGGAGAGCGTCTGGGCGGACACAGCGGTATCAGTGATTCGAGACGCTGACGGCCGATATAAGGCAACGGTGGGGGCAATCCGTGATATCACGCAGCATAAGAAATCCGAGCAAGCCCGTATCCGTTTGGAGGCGGCCGTAGAGCAGTCTGTTGAGACAGTTGAAATAACGGACGCCCAAGGGACGATAGTGTATGTAAATCCCTCCTTTGAAACAACTACGGGATATTCTCGCGAAGAGGCTATGGGAAACACTCCCCGTATCGTCAAAAGTGGTCATCACAATGAAGAATTCTACAAACGACTGTGGGATACGATTACCAATGGGAAGATCTGGACCGGTCACATCATAAACAGGAAAAAAGACGGCTCGTTGTTCGAAGAAGATGTATCCATTTCCCCTGTAAAAGACCATTTAGGGAAAATTGTGAACTTTGTCGCGGTCAAGAGAGACGTCACCAATGAAGTCTCCCTGCAAAGACAACTTCAGCAAGCCCAGAAGATGGAGGCCATAGGAACTCTGGCAGGAGGCATTGCCCACGATTTCAATAACATCTTGCAGGTGGCGTTGGGATATTCCGATTTGATCATTGGGGATGAGGGATTTCCGCAACGCTACAAGGCTGACGTGCAAAAAATCAGTGAAGCGGCGAATCGCGGGGCCCACCTGGTTCAGAGACTGCTCACATTCAGCAGGAAAACAGAGTTCAAGCCTCAACCCCTGAACTTGAATCATCGAGTCGTTGATTTACGCAAAATGCTGGATAGAACCATCCCCAAGATGATTGAAATACAGACATTGCTGAGTGAGGACGTCGCTGCGATCAGCGCGGATCCAACTCAGATAGACCAGGTCCTTATGAACCTTGCGGTAAATGCGCGGGACTCGATGCCCAATGGAGGAAAACTCACATTTGAGACCGGCGACGTCATCATAGATGAGGAATACTCCAGGACGCATGCTGACATTCAACCCGGTCGCTACGTCCTGGTGAGCGTCTCGGATACCGGTTCCGGAATTGACGACGAAACCCTGGAGCATATCTTCGAGCCCTTCTACACAACCAAAGGCGTGGGCAAGGGGACAGGACTGGGTTTGGCTATGGTCCACGGGATTGTAAAGCGGCATAAAGGACATATCAGTTTGTTTAGCCGGCTTGGCGCAGGAACCACCTTCAGGATCTATTTCCCGGCCCTTATCCCGGAAATCGAGGTTGCGGACTTGATCGCGGCGCCAATGCCTCGGGGAGGGTCAGAGACCATTCTCGTCGTCGAAGACGAACAAATGATTCGCGATCTCTGCGTCAGATTTCTTACCCAGGCTGGGTACAAGGTGATTGAGACTACTAACGGGTTAGACGCCCTGCAGGTGTATCGGGAACGAGGCGGAGAGATAGCCATGGTCCTTCTGGATCTGATCATGCCTGAAATGAGTGGCATGCAGTGTCTCGAAGGGCTCCTGGCCCTCAATCCGTCTGTAAAGGTAGTGGTCGCCAGCGGATACGTCGCAAACGGCTCCGTCCAGGATGCCGTGGCTAATGGGGCGAAGAGGTTCATCAACAAGCCGTACGCCGTTCGACAGGTCCTGGAAACCGTCAGAGCGGTTCTGGACTCGGAATGAGCTTTTTATGGCTATTGGCGATGACAGCTTGTTCATGGTCCTTAAAATAGTGCGACAGCGCGAGCGCATAAGCCGCTGGAAACTGATTTAAGCAATTTTCGCAATGCTCATGGACGGCTCTGGTTGACGAATCTTGGCGTAAACCTGAACCCTCTGGCTGTAGTACTCACAATATCTTGACGAGTCCGTGCGGCTATTGCATGGACAGGTATCGATATTATAAATACAGTATTTACTCATACATATCTTGAATATGTGGTACTCGGCCTTAGTCAAGCTGGTTACGCTAGCATTTCGTGGCAATCGTTTCATTGTAACTCCATAACTTTTGCAGAGACTGGTTCATTTGATGACGCCTCTCACAATTAGTGTTCCCGCACTTGGGGAAATCCCGACCGCAATTTGACTCGCAATCGAATAAGAACTGTTTTTCTAAATCCGTTAATTTACTTTCCATGTTATCCTATTAATCATTAAAGTGATTCAATACAACATTCATGAATTCCCTCCCTTGCGTCTGATTTTTACATTGGATTGTTAGGAACAGATGAATATTCTATTAGAGGTATGTAACCTCAGGTCCTTAATAGTTGCAATTTTATGAATTGTCATCAAAATAATTTCATTTTTATCAATCAAGCCTAGGGAGGGAACATGAACAACCTGTTTGTGCTGATCTCTTCTCTAACGATCTTGAGCCTGTCTCTGGCCCTCGCTCTAGCGGAGACCAAAGGTGGTGTGGCCGTACTCGTGTTGGATATTCAGGGCGATTTCACAACGGCTCATAAGGGTTCGCTTGCCGTGCCAAATACTGATATGCCCTATCTGGAAAAAGTCTCCAGAGCCACTGAGCAGTTGAAGCAGGCGGGGCTGCCGATTTTCGCCAGCCAGGACTGGCATCCGGCGAATCACATGTCTTTCGCATCGAATCATGAAGGTAAGAAACCATTTGAGACAATCAAGCTGAATGACGGCCGCACTCAGGTTCTTTGGCCGGTCCATTGCGTGCAGGGAACCACAGCGGCTGAAATCCTTGTGAAACCCGACATCATCACTAAAGTCATCCAGAAAGGCGCTGACGCGAAGTTTGACTCGTACTCCGGGTTCATGGACGACGGTGGCGCCGGCACAGAACTGGATAAGGCGCTGAAGGCTTCCAGCGTCAAGACGCTGATCGTCTACGGAATCGCTACTGATTATTGCGTGAAGGCCACGGCGCTCGATGGGCTGAAGCAGGGGTATAACGTTTATGTTGTCGATGATTTATGCCGTGGAGTAGCTGACAACACTTCAAAGGCGGCCCTGGAGGAAATGAAAGAAAAGGGGGCTAAAATCTGGCCTTCGCTTGATCTGGAGAAAATCAGGAACCTTTAAGTTATTTGGAGCCGCGTCTATCACTAATACAAACGGGGTCGAGGAATCCACCCTCTGTCAGAGAGCCGTCCAGTTGCATGTAATAGTTTTGGTTTTGACTCTGGTCCTGCGCTGTTTGCCTTCGATCGTTGTCAGTTGGACGCTCATGCATATCCCTCGTCCATGTTCCGGGGTTCATATTATGACTCCCGTCGGGCAACTAACAATTTTTTCTCTCAGTTTTCGTCCAGATTGGGCTGAAACATTATAAAATACTCCTTTGATGAATTGATTTTCGGTATGGCAGACGCAGCCCCAAAGAATTCGGAGGGTATTGGCTGGTTGGTCCGCATCCAGACTAATTCCTTGACTCTTTTAGCAAATTTACTATATAGTGTCGGCTCATAGCCTGTGGATCAACTCATATTTTGTGTCAAGCGGTGGCGACCCCCACTGGTGTTAAAAGCAAAGATGTTTGAGAATCAACTGGATGTCCCATGCGTAAGACCTTTCAATATAGAGCGGAACTCAGCCCATCAACGGAAAAAAGACTAAACGATTGGTTGTCGCTCTGTAGGGATCTATATAACGCTTGCATAGAGCAACGTAGAGACGCTTGGGAGAGATGTGGCAAGCGTGTAGATTGGGTCAAACAGTCAAGCGAGTTAGTTGTTTTAAAGGCTGAGTTTCCACAATACAAAGGTAGTGATCGCTACGACTCTTTTACCTTTCCCGACACACAATGGTGGTCTCTAGATGGCCGTAACGTTGTCATCAAAAAAATTGGGAGATTGAAATTACAACTATCCCGACCTATCGAGGGTAACATAAAGACCGTAACGGTTAAGCGCTCCGTCTCAAATAGGAAGAAAGCACAACTTGCAGTCGCTAAATGCCACGAGAAGATCACTAATCAGCGGAAAGATTTCATCACAGAGACGGCACGTCAGTATGTCCATGATTACGGTCTTGTAATGGACAGAGATATTCTAGCAGCCAAGAATATTTTAAGGGCCGGGCAGGTCCTTCAGGCGATAACCGGACCGTTAGGCGCGGTTGCCTAAGAATCCCTGGACGCAAGTCCTGGGGGAGTGTCAATGAAGCCGAAATTAAATATGGTAAGCATTGTTCTTCCGTTGGCGCTCTTTGTGGTCCTTTGTCTCACCCTTTCAGCCACTCCATCTCATAGTCAGGATCTTTCTTCGTGGTTCTCATCAGGGACCTGGTGGGACTGGTCGGACTATCGTGCAACGATGAGATATCGATATTTCGCCCCGAGGTTGGTTTCAGGATATCTGAAGCGCCCTAGCGGCGGCCAGCTTAAGGAGTTCGACCTCTTATCTTCGGACCTGCACAATTTTGATCCGCAGCCTGAGCCATTCAACTCCTTTATGTTCCAACTGCAGGTGGATCGCTTGGGCCTGAGACTGACTGTTGACGAAGACCTGATTTTTCGAGGGGCCTTTTTTAATCCAAATGATAACGGTCTTACTAGGATTTCAGAGCTTGACTTAAGCTCTTCGAGGGCGGGGCTTAGCCTCGACGTAATTCGATATCCATTTCTGCGTGCCGGCATTGACTTCGAATATAATTTCAGCGGGGTGTCTTTTCTTGTAAACAGGGGAAGAGTAAATGTCGACGATAATGAGAGAGACTATTTTCACACTACTAGCGGTCCTGCAAGTCTCGGTCTTCATATATTCGCCATACCGGCCCGCTTCAGGGAAGTGCCATTAACGGTCCAGGGCAAGATCTTATTCGCTTTTCCGTACTGGAACAAGATCTGGGGCATAGAGCATGAATCCAGAATGTTCGAATGGGAAGTGGCGGCCGGGGCGAGACCTGCTGTTTGGGACGCCAGCGCCTTCGGGCTCTCCACATTCTCTTTAGGAATAGAAGCCGGTTTCAAATCCGTCACGCTGGACGCTGAATTCAATGATTACGTATCAACGCATGCCCAATGGCAGGGTCCTTTCTTCCAGATTGGCCTGTATTACTGATCCCCCTCCTGGGAATCGCCATCAGACATTTTCTTGTATCTATAGCGCTTGTATATAATTATGACGATACTGGGACATCGCTTTTGATCAGATCGTAGGAGGGCTCTCCAATGTTCAGGAATATATTGAATATAGCAACATCAGTGATCACGGATATCCTTATCGGAAAAGTCTGATCTGGCGCCAACTCAGGCCACACACTAAAAATTTGAAGTTAGGTCAACTCGAACGCCCATGATCGCGTCAATACTCCTGCCAGGATTTGTGCCATAATTATTTGATGCTGTTGGGGTTCTCCAGGCAGGAACACTCTTGTCGACACAGGCGTAGCTGAACCACTTTCCAGGCTGCCATCTGCAAACTATCGCTTCAACTTTCCAGTTTTCTAAAAGCTTCCATGCTAAACCTACATCGACTTCATATTCCAATGCAGTGTCTGGAATTGAGGGGGAGGTACGTATGCAGATGATTATCATTTGCTAGCTCCTACAAATATGACTTGACACTTTTATTTGTCCCTGGTATTTAACTTCGCCATTAATATGCTTAGATAACAGTTTGGGGTGAATTCTCTCATGGAGATTTGCCTCTGAGCCTTGGCATCCCCCCGTCAAGGCTTTTATTTTGTACTAATCTCTTGGGGTATAAATCAATCCAAGTCTCTTAACTGTCTATAGTCCTGAAATGCTGTGGATAAAATGCTTTTCCGCCAGTTAGAGTCTGACATGTAAACAGATGAACTAGGAGGGTATATTTACAGATTTTTTAAGAACCGGTGAGTATTTCCATGTAATGACAGTACGAGCATCTAGGATTAACGTCGCTCCTGTAAAAGGATTACGGCCTTTACGAGGTTTCTTTGCCTTAACAGCCCATTTGCCAAATCCCGAAATCATGACATCTTCCCCCTGTATCAAGGAATTTTTTATCATATCAAGGAGTTTGTCCACAATCTGAAGGGCCTCTCCTTTCGAGAAACCACAATCATCCGCTATCTTTGTTGCAATATCCATTTTGGTCAACGCCATAGACACCATCCCAAGTAGTTAATAACAAAGAATAATATTTAAATAAGTTTAAACACCATCAACAGCAAATACAAGACATTTTAGAAACATCACATTTCGGAAATCAAAATCTTTCATCTTAGACAAACTTAGTGTCATAGGAGCCAATAAAGTGTACGACCTCAGCTTTCCACTATCTTTTCAAAAAGTTAACCATCCCTCTCATCAACATTTTCCACTATCGTTTCTGGTGAAAAAAATAATCACTTTTTCTCCAGAAATAGATATAGTATATATGTCTTTTAATATCTGGTTAAAAGCTAGAGGTTTGCCATTGGAGCCAAAATGCGTATCCAGGAAAAAACCGCTTGTCGTGTAGGAGTAGCTAAGAAAACGGGGTTTTTAAAATGAGTTTAGCAAAAAAATATTTGAAAAGAGCAAAAAAGTTAACCAAAATAACTGAAGTCAATATAGACCCTAATTTATCTTGGGGGGTAGTTTCTGTTGATTCATTAGATGCTGGTAGAGGAAAACCATTGGAAGTAGTGTCTACACATGCTACTGAAGGGGAAGCCGCTACTCAGGTGGCAAAGTTAAGAGCTAATAAAGATATCTATGGAAACCGTCCCGCTTTTAGAGCAATGAAAATGACGGCTACTTTAAAAAAGAAAATGATAGTACAACCTTAAATAGACGGCAGTAAATTAGAGAAATGAAACTGTTTTTCGATATTTCGGTTTCCATTCATATTGGTAGAAATAGTTTGGGGTAAATTCTGTTTTAGAGATTTACCTGTGAGCCTTGGCATCCCCCCGTCAGGGCTTTTATTTTGTACTAATCCCTTGGCTCATATGGCTCTGAGTGTTACCGAAGGCCATCTATGTTGGTCAATGGAATGACTTTATGGCACTTTCAATGGAATCGTAAATTTGGAACACTCTATGAAGCCGGGTTAGCTGTAAAATCTCTATAACTCTGGGGGTAGGTCGGGCAATTTTCATTTCTCCATTATTATTAAGTAGAGTATTTAGGGATGACACAAGCCCACCGCAACCGGAACTGTCAAGAAATAAGGTATTTCCCATGTCTATGACCACCTTGAGGCCCGGTTTTTGAGCCAACCCCTTTATTACATCCTTCAGTTTTGGACCATCAAGGCTATCCAATCTGTCTTCCGTGCTTATAATTGTTACTCCATCTATATGTTCGACATTCATTTTTCAAAACTGGCAACCCACAGGCAAAAGGGGCAGAAAAACAAAGGAATAAATAAAGGCACAGGTTTATCAGAACACTGGCTTAGGTAGCGGGCAAGCCGGTGGTATGCCTTCCCAATAACCTTACAAAGTGAATCCGCACTCCCATGAGATGATACAAGGCGGACTCTAATGCTTACCATTCCTTTACCAAGGAACCTTGATTATGGCGATTCCCCGCCCATTGTGTCAACTTTAATTTTGGGTAAGGAAAGGCACCATTCAAACATGATCAGGCATAAATTGGAGTTTGATATACCTTCCAGAATACCAAAACAACTCGTTGAAACGGAAATGTCTAAGAAAAAACAATGCCTCACAATCCGCTCGATGGCAAATGATGGCGGAGATAAACCAAACCCACCGAAAGGGAGCAAAGGACGGTGGGTTTGTTGTGAGTGAGGGATTGTTCGCTCACTCTACTTTCGAGCTAATCACAGGTCAAACTAGAAATTGGTGAGATATTGATTAGGAAATCATGTGATTTACAGGGCGGGAAATATAGGAACACATAAGGTTGTTCAAAACACCGGCTAGGGGAAACGCTGGTGGGTTTATGCCTTCGGATTAAGCGGAAGATTAAGCGAACAAAATGAATCCGCACTCGTATGCGATGATACAAGGCGGACTCGTTTGTCTGGACATTTACAACAAATCATAATATAAAAACAAATAGATGTACGTTGTTTCGGTATTAAGTTATGAGGAAAACTATAAAGGAGATTATTAACATAATGAAACGTGTTTGCTCTTGGTGTAAGAAAGAACTCGGTTATGTAAAATCCAATTTAGAGGATAAACAGGCAGTCACTCACGGCATCTGCAAGGAATGCGCTATCAAAGTGGTTTCTCAAATTGCCTCTTTGGAACTAGGACGTTCAAAGACAAATCGAATTAGCCAATCTAGCTCGTGAAATTTTTAAAAAGAGCGAGAAGATAACTGTAATTCACAATTAAACTCGATTTATAAGTTCAAGTCTCTACCGCCAAAATTTATAATTAACTCGTTATCAAAAATTAGAAATCAGAAATGGTGTTTTCTCTCTATATTCTTCATATTCCTGTCCAAACCTCTTCCGCAATTCTTTTTCTTCAATAAATTTACTGTAGCAAGTTCCGAGAATGAGAATTAGAAAAGACATAAGCAACCCAATGGTGATGGACTCTAAAATAGTCCCCACACCCAAACAATAAATTACTGCTCCAAGTAGCATTGGATTCCGGCGTTTTCGGTAAGGACCATCTATAATTAGTTTTTGAGTAGGAGCAATAGGAACCGGAGTTCCCTTTCCTGTTTTAACCTCAGAAACAACGGACCAGGCTAATAGAAAGAATCCATAAGCTAGGCACAGGAACCCAAAGATAACCTGCAATATTCTTAGCCGATGGGTTAGCAAGTATTCTTCAATTCCGCAACTGGCTAGTAAGAGAAGAAGAGGAATTATGACGACAAAGAGAGAGGCCCCAACTATTATAACGACTGATTTGTAGATTAAGGACCTTGGTTTTCCAGAGGCTTCAACCATTTTGTCAACTAGATTATTAAGCATAGTAAAACTCTCCCTAGCAGATGCTTTTTGACTCCATGAATTAAAATTATCAAACCGAAATGGTTTCTCCAAAATATTCTCAATCCTGTCCTTGGGTTAACGCTTAAAACACCAATCTCAAATTCCCCCTCCCAGGTCAATACCTCTCGATTTTACTATTACCCTATGGCCTCTTGTCTAAATCACATCATCATCCAGGTTGCGTTCTAGGCTGGAAATAGTCGATTATGCCAATGTAGTTATACACCATATACAACATGGTTATAATAATGGTAGTATTTATATCTCATTTCTGGTATGTAATAATACAAAATAGTCATATCTTTGTCATTTAAGCGTTTGAACTTAGTTGCAGGAGTAATCCAGATGAGCAGTGAAACATTTGTAGCTTCATCTGCTGGTAAGTTTTTGAAGTCTATACCAATCGGTCTCCCACCAAATTGTTAGAAATAGGTCCATTTGTAAGATTCACAGTTAATGGCAAAGATGAAGACGTTTATATTGGGGATTTTATGCTGATGTATCCGTCGGTTTAAAATTGGATAAATCTCTAAAAAAATCTTGCGCAGCCAAAAACTTTTTCTCTCAAATTTTGTCTAAATATTACTGAGGGAGGTGAAACGACCATGGCAGAATCAGTAAAAGAAACACTTTATGTGATTCATCCCCCAAATGGACCCGTGTTCCTTGTGTATGACAAAGAGGTGGCTGAATTGTTATTATTAAAAGCAAACGCCAAATTTAAGCAGGACCTTAAACTGGAAATACATGAAAGGAAAGAAACGGACCACAGAAGAACCTCCAACTGAAGCTGAAGCGAAACTATCTAAAGAAAACAATGGCCTGTTGGTTTGGTACAATTGAAGGTGACTTTTATTTTGATTAGTTTAGACTAGTTTATGAGCTTAGCCGGTGTTATTTTTTCTACCATTAATGCATATCCTTATGGTTCGACATGTGAGGAAGTTACCCGACCATCTCAAAAGGAGGACATTAAAAAATGCGTACTCTAATTCCGTGGAGATGGAAAGAGGGGCAGAGCGGTCCTGATAATATGCTTACCGAATTCAAAAAGAAGGGCAACGACCTATTCAACCGAGCCTATGGCAGTTCGAGGTGGTTGCCTGCATTTCACTTTACTCGTGGTTTTACCCCCTCATTTGATGTTTACGAGACTGACGAAGACATAATTGTTAAAGCAGAATTGCCTGGGGTAGACCCGAAAGAAGTTGAAGTTAACCTAACGGGGTCAATACTTACAGTCAAGGGTGAAAAGAAGGAAGAGCGTGGAGAAAAGACAGCGAATATGCATAGAATTGAAAGGTCTTTTGGTAGTTTCTCACGTTCCGTAACCCTGTCTGGTGAAGTCAAAGAGGACCAAATAGAGGCTACTTTTAAAGATGGGGTGTTGAACCTGAAACTACCCAAGGCTGAATCAAGCAAGAAACGCTCAATCAAGATTGATATTAAATCGATTTAAGAAAGGAGGCTCAGGCAATGTTCTCGCCTCCCTCATAAATCGATTTCAAGCAATTATGAAGAAGAAGTGAGCGTTATTTGACAGTTTTGTGCAGATGAGGACGTTCATTAATCTGACTGATTCATGTTCTGGGCTTATAAACTCATCGTTATTTTACTATCTCAGGCCAACACCACACGCTATTACATTCACTTCCAATAACTTCTCTCCTTATCTAAACCACATCATCGCCCAGGTAGCGTTGTAGCCTCGAAACACTTTATGATACAAATATAGTTACAAGAGTAATAGAATATGGAAAGAATAATGGTTTGATTAGAAGGTATTTGCTGTGTAATTTGATATAGAATAGTTATCTAGTGATTAATTAGTGTCCTTGACCTTGGTTACAAAGGTGATTCAAAATGACCAGTGAACCAATATTACTTTCATCTTATGGTAAATCTTTTCGAGTTTTATAAATATCTATAATGTACGGGTACAATTAAGGACTTGCCACTACAATAGGAAAAGTTTTGTTAGAAAAACCAAAAGAGGAACGAATGAAAACCGGATCAGCTTCATATTCGCCACAAGTAGCGTTTGATCTCGGCTCTAAAACAGGATGCTACCGCTTAAGCCTAGAGTCCAGATACTTTTAAGGGTGTAAAAATTGTACGATGTCGTCAAGTAATCATTACGGAGCCTATCGCCATCTTTACTGGTTCCGGTCAGTTCTCCTTTTAGTTGCTCGTAAGAATACTGAGCATAGACTCCCATCAAACCGTTGGGGGTAACATTTATATTGCCATCTATCTGCAATTCTATGAACCCACCCTGCGTCAGAGAGCCGTCCAGTTGGATGTAATCCACTTGGTCTCGCGCTGTGTGGGCAACTTTCTTTGTCATGAAAGGCGAGCCAAGCGCCTCAAACCGAGCCTTCCAACACGGCCCATTCATAACCGTTTGCATACCTATAAAAGGAATCTGGGACGTGAAATCATCCCTAAGATACGAATTAGTCGCATCATTGTTGGATGGCTGGTATGACCATGATTCCTGACGAAAGCCGCCAACCAGACTGTACCTGTAAAAACCTTCGTAGCTCAGATTATATAGTCCGGCAGCCTCCCAAAACCAAAATTGAGGCTTAATTGATGCTGAGAGTTCTCTCCAACCAACAAAGAAATCAGGAATAAATGGAGTATTTGGATTAGCAGTAATAACACGAACTGGACCACTACTTAGGGTAACCGTCCTGTCAGAAGCCAGAACGCTCGTACAACCTCTAAGTCGTGCTGACACTGATGGAACAGGAGTTAACTCTACCATCCCATCGAGTACTGGCAGATTGTTATTGTAGTCGATTCGTAGCCGCTCAATCGGGTTTGCGAATCCTATCGTTATTTCACCGGGAGGAGGCGAAGGGTTACCGTAGTTCTGCGTTCTGAGGACTGGGTCATCATATTTGCTGAGTGTCTGGTTGCTAAAGAGACATTCGACACGGAAGGATACGTCCGCATTAAAATGCCTGGGAATCCACTGGGCGTAAAGAGGTAGTGCTGTACAGGTCAGGAAGAAAATTACCGCTGCAATTGTTGTCACGAATCTAGTCAAGACACAACCCCTGCAATTCATTAATAATAAAAACTGATATTATTATAGCTAGTTTTGGCAATAATTGAAAGTATTTTCTTGCTTATATAACACTCCGGCATCCCATGTGGGGCGTCCAAATTCTAAATGACTGTTTGAAGCGCGGACTTTTTCATGAAAACCCCGTCCTGTTTGCGTTCCAGCAGATAGAAAGAATTTGCCATTAGTTATGGAAATCGTGTACCTATTTGGGGCCTGGACGATGGTTCTTAAACACGTCTATGATCTTTACACAAAATTGGTGGCATGAGCGGGAAAGCGTTTTCGCGCACCCGGAATTTCCACTCGGTGAGGCTGCGACACGGAGTTATGATCTCTCGAGCCGCAGATGACAAATTATCGAGCGAGATAAAAACGATGAACTCTCCTACCAAAGTTGTTGGCGATGTGCAGACACGTATAAACCGGTTTATCCTCCTGATAGCCGCATTCTGGACCATAGTCATCCTGGCTGTCGCCGGGCTCCAGTATCGCGCAGCCTATTCATCAGCAATGGCTACCGCACGCGCAGGTCTGTTCCACAGCTACAACAAGGAACTGGTTTTCCGTAGTTGGTCCGCGCGCCACGGTGGAGTTTACGTCACTGTTACCCCAGATACCCCACCGAATCCTTACCTGGCCAATATTCCCGAAAGAGATATTATAACGCCATCAGGGAAACAGCTTACCCTGATGAATGGCGCCTACATGACCCGTCAGGTCCAGGAACTGGGAGAAAAGAAGTTTGGCCACAAAGTGCATACCACAAGCCTCAAACCGCTCAGACCGGAGAACGCGCCCGACGAATGGGAAAGAGAGGTTTTGCTGGATTTCGAGCGAGGGAAAAAGGAAGCGTTTTCCCTCGCTCCCATCGGTAATGAAACATATTTACGGCTCATGCTCCCGCATGTAGTGGAGCCGGATTGCCTAAAGTGTCACATCAATCAGGGATATAAAGTTGGGGATATTATTGGCGGAATAAGCACATCAACACCGTGGAAGCCTGTCGAGAAAACTTTGTTCGCGCAGATACGCAATGAAACTATAGCGTATGGGGGAATATGGTTGCTGGGAATCCTGGGGCTGGCTCTCGGGCGCAGCAGTATAAAACACCAGTTCTCAGAGCGAAAAGAAGCTGAAGTCAGGCTCCATAGCGCTTTCAAGCTGCAAGCCCAATTCCTGGACACCGCGGCTACCGCCATATTCACCATCGACACCGCCAGGATCATCACAGGGGTGAATGATGAATTGTTAAGGATAACCGGTTTCGACAAGGAAGATGTGGTGGGAAAACCCTGTGATTTTATATTGGGCGAGCCGTGCGACAGGGTATGTCCGTTGTTTGGTCCTGATTCCAGAGAGCGGATGTTCAGACAGCAGTGCACGCTGAAAACCAGGGACGGCAATCAGCGAATCATATTGAAAAACTCAAGTATTACCAAGAACGATTCCGGAATTGCGGTGGGTTGTGTCGAGTCCTTTGTGGACATTACCGATCTTATCGAAGCCCGCAGCTCGGCCGAAAAGGCCAGTCTGGCAAAAAGCCAGTTCCTGGCTAACATGAGCCACCAAATCCGGACACCGTTGAACGGTGTCATTGGTATGGTAGACCTCTCTTTAGGCACTGAGTTGAATGAAGAACAGCGGGAGTACATGGAGACGGCAAAGATATCGGCCGACTCACTGCTCACCCTGATAAACGACATTCTGGACTTTTCCAAGATCGAAGCGGGCAAACTCGAACTCGTGCCAATCGATTTCAGCCTGAGGGACTGCATAGCCAACACGCTGACGACTCTCGCGGTCATCGCTCACAAGAAGGGGCTCGAACTGATTTACGAGATCCCTGCCGAAGTTCCGGATTATGTAACCGGAGATCCGGGGCGTCTCCGACAAATCCTTGTGAATCTGGTCGGGAACGCTATCAAGTTCACCGAAACGGGCGAGGTATCGGTTCGTACCCAACTGGAATCGGAAACCGACTCTGAAATATGTCTGCAGTTCACCATCACAGACACGGGCATCGGAATTCCTGTACACAAGCAGGAGAAGATTTTCGACTCATTTGAGCAGGCCGACGGTTCCACCACGAGAGAATATGGTGGGACAGGACTGGGCCTTGCCGTTTCCACTCAGCTTATCCGAATGATGGGTGGGACGATATGGGTTCAAAGTGATGTTGGCCGGGGTAGCGTGTTCCGTTTCACTGTTAATCTGGGATTACAGGCCCAACCTTCGGGCATGTTTATTTCCTTCGAATCTTCGAGTCTGATGGATGTTCCTGTACTCGTGGTTGACGACAACGCTACCAACCGCCGCGTGCTGACGCAGATGCTGGCGAGCTGGAACATGAAGCCAGTTTCCGTGGATGGCGCCGGCGCCGCTTTAGTAGAGATGAAACTCGCTTACGACAGAGGTACGCCCTACCCTGTAGTTCTTATCGATTATATGATGCCCGACACTGATGGATTTGAGTTGGCCGCACAGATTAAAGGCGATCCGAATCTCAAAGAATCGATTCTGATCATGCTTACCTCTGCCGGAGAACGGGGCCATGCCGCCAGGTGTGTCGAACTGGGCATAGCCGCGTATCTGATGAAACCAGTGCGGCAGTCGGAATTGTTCGACATTGTCTGCTCGTCGTTGCACGAGACCGGCTCCGGAAAAACCAGCGCCTCGCTATTGACCCGACATGCGATCAGAGAAAGTAAAAGACGTTTGAAAGTTCTTCTTGCGGAGGACAATCCTGTCAATCAAAAATTAGCCACCAGATTGCTGGAGAAGATGGGACACAGCGTTACGGTGGTGGAAAACGGTCGGCTTGCGTTAGCAGCCTTTCTGAAGGATCAATTCGACGTAATATTGATGGACATTCAAATGCCCGAGATGGATGGGTTCGAAGCTCTTGCCGCAATCAGGAAAATAGAAAAGTCTCAGGATGGTAAACATATTCACGTTATAGCCATGACTGCGCACGCCATGGCAGGTGATCGTGAACGGTGCCTCGAAGGGGGCATGGACGGTTATATATCAAAGCCCATCAACGTTAAAGAACTCGTCGAAGCTATGGAGAATCTCCCACCGAACAACCAGATGATAAGTTAGCGCAAAACCCTCAAAGCAGAACATTTTCAATAAACAAATTGCGCTGAAACATTATAGCGCCATTAATGGTCTAGAAAACCAAGACCTTGTTTAAACGCATAAGCTTCACCCAAATTAATCAAAATTAAAGGGGTGGTAACAATGGCGAAGGGGAACAGAAAACATCGCGGAGCCGTGTTCAGCGCCAAGACGCCATTGGACGCCATCTTCCGGAACTTTTCTAATTACGCTGTTCGTTAACTAACTTCGAAAAGGAGAACGTTATGTCCCAAAACAAGGGTCGAGCGAAACGAAGCGAAAAAGGCCTGTTAACCCCTGACAACTGCGTTGTCGCCCTGATCGATTTCCAGCCTCAAATGCTCTTTGGCGTTTCCAATTTTGACCGTCAAACGATCATTAACAACACCGTCGCGCTCTCAAAAGCCGCTGAGGTTTTCGATGTCCCTGTTATCCTCACCACGGTTGAAACCAAGAGTTTCAGCGGGAACCTCTGGCCTCAGATTCAGGCTGTCTTCCCTGACCAGACGCCTATCGAACGTTCCACTATGAACTCCTGGGACGACAGGAACTTTGTTTCCGCTGTTGAGAGGATCGGCAAGAAAAAGATCGTATTGGCCGGACTATGGACTGAAACCTGTGTGGCTCTTCCGACTGTGCAGGCCCTTCATGACGGGTATGAAGTTTATGTTGTCGAAGATTGCTGCGGCGACGTTAGCGCTCTCGCTCACGAAAACGCCATGAAGCGAGTGATTCAGGCCGGAGCCTCGCCCGTAACCTTCCTCTCCGTGATGCTTGAGTGGCAGCGTGATTGGGCGGAACGCGACACGTATGACGCTGTCATGGACATCGTCAAGAACCATTGCGGGGCGTACGGCGTTGGGGTGGAGTATGCGTACACGATGGTTCACGGGGCGCCGGCGACGAAGTTTCCTGAATACATCGTTCCGACTGCGGCCACTGGACACAAGTAACGGCCTCTGAGTGGGATCGTCAGTACCCTTTACCAACAAACGACAGATTGATAAAGGAGGCCCACATGGAGCCCGACAGCATACTTCATAACGCCAAGATAGCCACAAATGGCTTACCGTCGTTCGTCGAAGCGATCGCTATCAAGGACGGCAAGATCAGCGCCGTCGGAACCGGTGATGAGATTCTACGGCTGCGTGGGCCCGCGACGAAAGTGATTGACGTCGGGGGTAGAACAGTTATCCCTGGGCTGAACGACTCCCACATGCATCCAATTCGAGGCGGGCTTAACTACAACATGGAGTTGCGTTGGGACGGAGCGCCATCGTTAGTGGACGCTTTGCGCATGCTGAAGGATCAGGCGGCAAGGACGCCGGCGCCGCAGTGGGTCCGGGTGATCGGAGGGTGGACAGAGTTCCAGTTCGCGGAGCGCCGAATGCCGACTTTGGATGAGATCAACCGGGTCGCTCCCGACACGCCGGTTTTTGTGCTGCATCTATATGACCGGGCGATTCTTAACGGGGCCGCATTGCGCGCCGTCGGTTATACCAGGGACACTCCCGAGCCCCCTGGCGGCGAGATTCAGCGAGATAAACGCGGCGCCCCCACGGGGCTGCTCATAGCACGCCCGAACGCCATGATTCTGTATTCCACGCTAGCCATGGGGCCGAAGCTATCGCGCGAGGACCAGATGAACTCGACCCGTCAGTTCATGCGCGAGCTCAACCGCTTCGGCATTACAAGCGTCATCGACGCCGGCGGCGGTTTTCAGAATTACCCGGACGACTACGGGGTCATCGACGAACTTCATAAGCGAGATGAGTTAACCGTCCGCTTCGCATACAACCTGTTCACACAAAAGCCCGACCAGGAGTTGTCAGACTTCCAGCGATGGACGCAGATGACACGGCCCGGGTTGGGCGACGACTTCTACCGGATGAACGGCGCCGGCGAGATGCTCGTCTTCTCGGCGGCCGATTTCGAAGACTTCCTTGAGCCACGCCCGGAAATGCCACCCGTGATGGAGGCCGAACTCAAGGAGGTCATCCGTCATCTCGCCGAGAACCGTTGGCCGTTCCGCCTCCACGCCACGTACAACGAGACGATCTCGCGCGCCTTAAAAGTATATGAAGAAGTAAATCGCGAAGTTCCATTCGACGGTCTTCACTGGTTTTTCGACCATTGTGAGACGATCTCCGACCATAACATCGAGCGCGTCAAGGCGCTAGGCGGTGGCATCGCAGTGCAAGACCGGATGGCGTTCCAGGGCGAATATTTCGTCGATCGATACGGAGAAAAACAGGCGCAACGAACCCCGCCCATCAGGCGGATGCTCGAGTTGGGTGTCCCGGTCGGCGCGGGCACAGACGCAACGAGGGTCTCAAGCTACAACCCCTTCATCGCGCTGTACTGGCTCATCACCGGCAAAACCATTGGGGGCGCTGCGCTCTATCCCGAGAGCAACCGGCTCGACCGCATGGAAGCGCTTCGCCTCTACACAGTCGGCAGCAGTTGGTTCTCCTCCGAGGAGAGCAAAAAAGGCTCAATCGCGCCGGGGCAATTGGCCGATCTTTGTGTTCTATCCTCCGACTACTTTTCGATACCGGAAGAGCGGATCAAACAGCTCGAATCGGTACTGACCATCGTCGGAGGCCGTGTTGTGTTCGCCGCGGACGAGTTCCAGCGCTTGGGGCCACCGCCACTGCCCGTCAGTCCCGACTGGTCGCCGGTTAAAGCTTACGGCGGGTACGCCGGAACAGGAGCCACGCAGACGAAATCGGGGGCGCATACAGGCGACCACAGCCACGCGGTTGGGACACATGCGCACAGGTGGATACTTGGCGATTCCGGTCTGTGGGCCCTGGGCTGTGATTGCTTCGCCTTCTAGCGTCCAATATCAGGATTAACGCCCCTGATTGGAGATGAACATGAAAATCCTGGTTGCCTTACTCGGAGGGAGCCTCCTGCTACTCGTCCTATGGGACGCTTTTGAAACAATCATCCTTCCCCGACGTGTAACTCGCCGATTTCGCCTTACCCGTCTCTTTTTTCGGTATACCTGGCTAGCCTATTCCGCTATTGGTTCATCTCTGTTCTCAGCAAAGCGTAGAGAAGGCTTCTTCAGCTTCTATGGTCCTCTCTCGCTGCTCTCGCTGGTAGGAGTGTGGGCGCTCAGTCTTATAATCAGCTTCGGGTGTCTGCAGTGGGCCTCAGGAGCAGGACTCCACACCCCGGATGGTCAGCAGAGTTTTATTACGGACCTTTATCTGAGTGGCACGACCTTTTTTACTCTGGGGCTAGGGGATGTTTCCCCTCGCACTACACTCTCGAGACTCCTCGTTGTCCTGGAAGGAGGAATGGGATTCGCTTTTCTGGCTTTGATCATCGGGTATGTGCCTCCACTAAATCAATCCTTTTCCCGCCGAGAGGTTGGTATTTCCCTGCTGGACGCACGCGCCGGCTCACCTCCGACCGCAGCGGAACTTTTACTCCGACACCGGGACACTGACGGAATGCAGGCGCTGCAGGAACTTCTCCACGAGTGGGAGCTTTGGTCAGCCGAGTTCCTCGAGATCCACCTGTCTTATCCGGTGCTTGCGTACTTTCGTTCACAGCATGACAATCAGTCCTGGCTTGCGGCTCTCACAACCATCCTGGACACTACTTCGCTGGTTGTGACCGGCGTGGATGGGGCCTGTCAGCGTCAGGCCCAACGGACTTTTGCCATGGCGCGACACGCTGTTGTGGACCTGGCAATAATTTTTCACACTCCGCCGCTCCAGTCGGCCCGGAATCGGCTTTCTGCAACCGGCCTGGTCCATTTACGATCTATTTTGGCGGCCTCCGGCTTGAAGCTTAGCGAAGGAGACGCCGCCGACCAAAAGCTTACGGAGCTGCGCCACATGTATGAACCCTACATTTACTCGCTTTCCAGGTATTTTCGAATAACCCTTCCACCCTGGATGCATGAGGTCGCGCATCGTGACAACTGGCAGATGAGTGTATGGGGGCCGCGTTCACGTTCATCTCGCAAACGCGATACAGGGCATTTCTAGGTCACAAACAAAGGAGTACGATGATGGCTCAAATGAGAAAGATCAGAAAGGTCCTAAAGAGTAAACCCACGATAGAAGGAGCGGGGGTTCACCTTCACCGGGTTTTTGGATTCACCCATGTCCCGATGTTCGATCCGTTTCTCCTCCTGGATGATTTTCGCTCAGACTATCCTGAAAACTACATCAAGGGTTTCCCCTGGCATCCGCATCGCGGGATTGAGACAATTACGTATGTGATCCGGGGGGACGTAGAACATGGTGACAGCATGGGCAATCAGGGTGTCATATCCGCGGGCGACATACAATGGATGACCGCCGGTAGCGGCATCATACACCAGGAGATGCCTAAAGGAGACTCAGGCGGCCGGATGTACGGATTCCAATTATGGGCCAATCTACCGAGGTCTCACAAGATGATGGACCCACGCTACCGTGACGTCAAAAGCGGACAGGCGCCGGAAGTATTGCTTGAGAATGGCGCGCGGGTCAGAGCGATATGCGGCCAGATGGGCGACAGGCAGAGTCCGGTTCGCGATATAATCACCGACCCGGAATATCTTGATGTAACAGTCCCGCCCGGATCGGAATTCATTCATCCTACCAAGCGAGGCCACACCGTATTCGCTTACGTAATCGACGGCAAGGGTTGCTTCTGCAATGAAAAGAAACCGTTTTCCTACGAGATTGAGGGGACCAATTATTTTGACATGCAGGCAAACCCGTTCATAAGCAACCGCAGCCTGGTCCTCTTCGGGGACGGCGACCAGGTGATGGTCTCTACGGAGAGTGACGCCGTCAGATTTCTCCTAATATCGGGTAGACCAATCGGTGAACCTGTGGCCTGGTATGGACCGATCGTGATGAACACACAGGATGAACTGAGAATCGCGTTCGAAGAATACAACAATGGCGAATTCATTAAACACAAAAGATCGTAATTTCCAGCGTCATTATTATGAATCAACTATCAAGGAGGCGGAATCCATGGCGGAGAAAACTGATGGGCGGAATTTTCTGAAGGTGAAACTGAATGTTAACCGCAAAGAGTACACGGTCGCCGTCCCGCCCGATACCCCGCTTTTGTGGGTAATTCGGGATGAGATTGGTCTCACCGGAACAAAGTACGGTTGCGGCATATCGGTCTGCGGCGCCTGTACCGTGCATGTGGATGGCAAGGCGGTGCGGTCCTGCCGAACTCATGTTTCGGATGTAGTGGAAAAGGAGATCACGACGATCGAGGGGCTTTCCGCGGACGGGAATCACCCGGTTCAGAAGGCGTGGATCGAGGAGGATGTCCCGCAGTGCGGATACTGCCATTCCGGCCAGATAATGACCGCCGCTGCCCTTTTAGCGGAGAATCCAGCGCCATCGGACGAGGACATAGACGTGGCCATGTCCAACAACATTTGTCGGTGCGGAACCTATCAGCGCATCCGTAGCGCCATTCACAGAGCGTCGGCGATGACGACTGAAGGAGAGCTGAAAAAATGATCGAGATCATTATGAAACCTCTGGAGGAAATTCCATGCTGAACCCATTCGTTCGCATCGGCTCTGATGAGACGGTTACGATCATCGTCAACCATTCGGAAATGGGACAAGGGGTATACACCTCCTTGCCTATGCTGGTGGCGGAAGAACTCGAGTGCGACTGGAGCAAGGTTGTAGTTGAACCCGCTCCCGTTGATCCATCCTACAATCACACCCAATGGGGAGTTCAGGGGACTGGCGGCAGCACGAGTGTGTTAAGCGAGTGGGAACGATTACGCAAGGTCGGGGCTACCGTTCGTGAAATGCTCATTGCAGCGGCGGCCGACACGTGGAAGGTAGACAAAGAAAGCTGTCGAGCCCGGAATGGCAGGGTGATCCATTCCAGCGGGAAACATCTCACCTACGGCCAACTTGCCGACAAGGCCGCTACAATGGCCGAGCCCAAAGATGTTCAACTTAAGGACCCATCTGAATTCAAGATTATCGGTAAGCCGGTAAAACGGCTGGATACCCCTGAAAAGACCAACGGAAAGGGAGTGTTCGGCATAGATGTAAATATCCCCGGTATGCTTGTCGCTGTTGTCTCGCGACCCCCGGTGTTCGGCGGAAAAGTGTTGAGCTTCAACGCCGACAAGGCAAAAGCCGTTCCCGGCGTCAAGGACGTGGTACAGGTTCCATCGGGAGTCGCTGTTGTCGCGAGTGGCTTTTGGGCAGCCAAGGTTGGGCGGGACGCGCTCGAGATCGTCTGGGATCATGGGGACAACGCGACGCTTTCCACAGATGGCATGCGGGAACAGTACGCAGAGCTGAGCAAAACGACGGGGATAGTGGCGAGGAAGGACGGAGATCCTCAACAGGCGCTCCAGAAGGCCGCCAAGGTGTTGACTGGCGCATATGAAGTCCCGTACCTGGCCCATGCGTCAATGGAGCCCCTGAACTGTGTTGTAGATCTGCGTGCCGACAGTTGCGAGATCTGGACAGGAACTCAGGCCCAGACTCTGCACCAAATCGCGGCGGCTCAGGTCGCGGGTCTGGATCCCGACAAGGTGAAAATTCACACTACACTTCTCGGCGGCGCATTCGGACGAAGAGGCAATCCGCAATCGGATTTCGTCGTGATGGCAGTGCAGGTGGCAAAGGCGATTAAGGCCCCGGTCAAAGTAGTCTGGACCAGGGAAGACGACACGACAGGGGGATGGTACCGCCCGATGTGGTACGACCGAATCTCCGGCGGGATCGATTCCGATGGAAACATCGTCGGCTGGCGTCACACTATTGTAGGCCAGTCCATCATGACAGGAACGCCTTTTGAAGCAGGCATGGTTTCCTCCGACGGAATCGATGAAACT
This sequence comes from Desulfomonilaceae bacterium, assembly GCA_041662605.1. Lineage (NCBI taxonomy): Bacteria > Pseudomonadati > Thermodesulfobacteriota > Desulfomonilia > Desulfomonilales > Desulfomonilaceae > Desulfomonilaceae bacterium. The sequence continues at coordinate 14,842 of JBAZSD010000024.1, read as the reverse complement.
TCGGTTGAAGGGGCGAAAGACATTCCGTACGAGATCCCTAATATTGTCGTTGACCTGCACACTACTAAAATAGGCGTGCCGGTCCAGTGGTGGCGCCCAGTCGGCCATTCCCACACTGCTTTTGTAGTCGAGAGTTTCATGGACGAACTGGCGCATGCGGCAGGCAGGGACCCTTATGAATTCCGACGCAATCTTCTCGCTAATCAGCCCCGGCATCGAGCTGTTTTGGAACTGGCCGCGCAAAAAGCCGGGTGGGGAACCGCGCTTCCCGAAGGCCATGGTCGGGGCATCGCTCTACACAAGTCTTTTAGCAGCTTCGTCGCCCAGGTGGTGGAGGTCTCTGTAAGCTCATCAGGAGAACCGCATGTCCACAGGGTGGTGTGCGCAATTGACTGTGGGAGGGTAATAAATCCGAACACTGTAGAGGCGCAAATGCAAAGTGGAATAGTCTACGGGCTCTCTGCCGCGCTTTATGGCGCAATCACGTTGAAAGACGGCCGGGTGCAGCAAAGCAATTTTAATAATTATAAGGTGTTGGCCATGAACAAAACTCCGAAAGTCGAAGTTTACATCGTGTCGAGCCAGGAAGATCCGACCGGAGTTGGAGAGCCGGCAACGCCGCCAATCGCAGCGGCTGTGGCTAACGCCATATTTGCTCTCACAGGTAAGCGCATTCGTCGGCTACCTATTGAAGCCAAGGGCTTGAAAGAGGCTTGATAATGTTTTGAGGTGTTTCGTAACGACCGTGTCTGGCGCCTGATTCGATCGCTATCGAAAAAATATCATCAATCATGTTTGGCTGATGGGCCTTGCTGGAGACAAGAAAATGCGTAAGAACCTGGTTGTTCAATGTTTTGCCCCACCGCGCATCATAACAATTACCGGCGGATTGCTTTCAGTCTCCGGTTTATTTCCTCAGCGTCAAACATCTCCGAGTCAAAATCCTCTGGTACCCATTCTATACTTTCCTCGTGCTCGGGGTGATCAGGATCACTGATAATGTCCAGGAGGTCCATATACCCCCATGGACCTCCGCTATCCTCAAGTGGGCAGGAACGCTTGCCTTTAAGACAAATCGGATATTGAATCTTTTCGTCAACAGGCAAAATCTTCTCTAGCAGAATCTCGTGTACCCAGTCATCCCCAAAATCATACTCATAGATAAACTTGTCTTTCTCTTCCAGGTTCAATCTGTTCAAACGGAATTTCTTTTCATCCGACCCAAATTCGTCCTCAGGGTCTCCGTATGACTCTCCCTTGATGTTGAACGCATGGAGATGCGCATCGTGCCAACCCATAACCAGTTGTATCGTACTGTGAAGAATCTTGAGAGTGATGTCACTTCTGACCTGAACTCTTCTCCATATTGGTGGTTTAACCCCTTTAAGTGTGACCTTCATCTGATAAATGAGATTGCTTGGGCCTACCGGAGCAACTGATCCATCTTTTGGTTTCCTGGGCATTTTTTCTCTCCATTTGACGAAACCGATGATTTAGAGCGACTCAGTATTTTTGTAATAGCATTTAATGGGCTTCATTAGAAATATGAATTAAAATGATTTTTGTAATTATCACGGAAGATATTGGATCAATTTGTTGTAATTATGGGTCCTCTCAAATATACTGGAAGTAAGTTAAAGTATAATGTTTCGGTTAGAGTTGAACCAGCTTGAGAGAAAAGTCCCTAAACATACATCCCTGAAGACAACCTCAAACCTTCAAGCAGTTTTTTATTATATGAATGCGTTGCAAGGGCTCCCCAAATTACACAGATGGGGTGCGTAATGATGAGTCCGTATCCCAGCGTCACTAGACCCACTATACCGGACACTATGAGCATTATGATCGCTCCCGGGATGGTTGAATAGAACATCCCAAGAGGTCCAAATAGAACGGTCAATATAATGGATATTCCGACACTTTTTGTTGGTGTGACGACTATTTGTCTAGGAAGATCGCTGTGGTTTGTCATTTGGTTTGCCCTCCGACGAAAGACTCAGGCAGAAGTAAAGAAAACTAAACGTTAACTCAAGAAATATCAACAAAAAGGGACGAAATTGGTAATTCATGATGAAACATGAGGTTTTAGATGGAAAAAGTAATGTCAAAGTTGAGCAAGCCAGTCCAGGATGTATCGGATTATCTCGGCGTTTATTGACGATTAGGGATTTGCTCGAACCATCCGAAACTTATTTATACGTGATCTTAAAACCAGAAGCATAAGCGGAACAATGGGCTAATATTCTGATCTCGGTAGATTCGTCTCCATTTAAGGCTTTTCTAAGAATCCCCTTATCAATACGAATTATCTTCTCATCGTAGTCAATTGCTTCTTTCTTTAGCATCGGTATCTTGCTCGATACCTCTATTTTCCATTGTCTTTCTTTATCCCAAACGGGATGGTCTTGACGAACCTGGGCTTCGATTTTTGCCAAGTATGATTCTATGGTGTCGTCGTCAGTTCTGAGCATTATCCTCTCCGGAATGTGGTCTGTCACAATATTCAAGATATAATTTGGCTCGTCATCCACTCCCAGATACTACATGAGCGAAAAAGGGAAGGAGAAACAAGGGTATAAATGAAGGAAGGCATAAGTCTTCAGGACAGTGGCTTTGGTCAGCCGGTGAGATATGCCTTCCGATAAGCGGGTATTACAAAACATCCAAAATAAATCCGCTCTCGTACGATTATACAAGGCGGATTCTGAAGGGTGTCATGAATACTTAACAGCATTCATTATGACAATTAGTAGTCTATTCAGTCAATTAAATAATTCCACGATGGAACCGCTCTCGAAAAACAGGTTGTGTCCACGTATGAAGATTATTACTATTTTGCATACTTGAAGGCGGGCATTTTTTTGATGGCGTCTTTTGTTGCGCCAGGTAATGTAAACTTTCCATCTACCACTTTAAATTGCTTGATCGGAATGGCGACGTCATGCTTGTCCACGCCCAGGAATCCTCCAACCCCGATTATTGCATAGGTAACGACCTTATCGGGAGCGATGATAATATCTTCTACCGTACCGACTTTCTCCTTCTTATCGTTGTAGACTCGCTTACCTATGACTTTTTTCTTGACGCTCCAACCGTTGACCACATTTGTTAACTCTGTAACCGTTACGCCTAAAACTACGGTCTCCGAACCGGCCACAGGAGGCGCAGGGGCTGCTGCAGGAGCAGTGACCGACGCAGGGGCAGGGGCCTTTGCAGGTTCGTCCGCGGCAAAACCAAAAGAGGCCATGAGCATCACCAGCCCCAAGCCTATCAAAAGCAGTTTCTTCATGAGATCTCCTTTCTTGAACGACAAATTAAGTCTAAAGTCAGGTAGACAAGTAGACCGTTTAGAATGTTTCAGCTCCAGTTGGACAAATTTGAAAGCGAATCAAAATAACAACAAGCAAGAAAAAACGCCTGACTCAATCATTAGCCAAAAGAGGCGTAAAATAAATACCCCCGTGTTCAAATTTTCGGCAGAAGCCGCCGGTTTTTAATACAAAAAAAGTCCAGTAATTGTAATGTCTTGTGGTTTGGAGGCGTTTTTATGTATAAATTTTTGAACAAATCCCTTAATTCAGACCTACTAATCGAATATGCAATCGATGACGGGAGCCTTGGTAACACATTGATATTAACCCCGATACGCGATATTTTCAGTTTAAATTAAACTTTGGCCCGGCAGTTGCATTAGTTCTTGGACAAGAAAATAATCTTCCCATCCTACGCCAACTGCAGTTTCAGTTGGTTTTTTTTTGGTCAATAATTGAGAGCGCAATTCAGCCGATTCGTCGGTAAGCTTTTCTTTGATTCTATCCTGGCCTTGCATGTGGGTACCCTGTCAATCCCTATCCAGGGTGTCACGGACCACTCTAGAAAGGTCATTTTTGTCAAAGGGCTTATGTATAATTCCCATGGCTCCTGAAACAACCACCCGGCCCGCTTGTTCGTCCGCCTTGGAAACACCGGTAGCTATTAGGACTTTCGATGTTGGATTAACCTTAAGGATCTCCTCCAGACATTTCTGGCCACCCATTTTGGGCATGACAAGATCCAGAATAACCAGAGATATGTTTCCAGATTCCCGCTTATACAATTCCAACGCTTCCAGTCCGTCGCAAGCGGAGATCACTTTGTAACCCATTTTATCAAGAATCCTCTTAGTGATAAGTCTCACAGACTCCTCGTCATCCGCCAACAGGATGGTCTCAGTTCCCCCTTTGGGCGCCGTCGTCTCGCACGTATCCTGGGAAACTTGTTCTGTTCTCTGGTCTACCGGGAGATATATCTTGAATGTTGTTCCCTGGCCAGGTTGGCTTTGGCAGTCAATAAAGCCGTTATGCCGCTTGACGATGCCATACACCGTAGCCAGACCCAAGCCGGTCCCTTTTCCTATTTCCTTCGTCGTGAAGAAGGGCTCGAAAATGTGACCTAGTGTTTCCTTATCCATACCATGACCGGTATCTGAAACAGTCAGAAGGACATAAGCGCCGGGGTTAACCGCAACATGCGTTTTGCAATACGTGTCATCCAAGACTACATTTGAGGTTTGAATTGAGAGTTTCCCTCGATCACGCATGGCGTCCCTGGCGTTGACGGCCAGGTTCATCAGAATCTGATCTATCTGGGAAGGGTCCGCATCGATTTTCGCAAGCTCTGGAGCCAGGGTGGTCTCAATTTCAATCATCTTGGGAATTGTCCTTGCCAACATACTTACAGCCTGTTGGACCTGATAGCCTAGATCGACAGGCTTGAACTGAGTCTCGGTTTTTCTGGTAAATGTCATTAGGTTTTTGACAAGCTCGGCCCCCCGTATTCCAGCCTCATATATTTTCTCCAGATCAAAAGAGTCCTTCTCTCCGTCTTTGTTCCGTTGCAGCATGAGTTCGGAATAGCCTATGACCGCCTGAAGTATGTTGTTGAAGTCGTGGGCGATGCCACCGGTGAGGGTTCCAATCGCCTCCATTTTTTGGGAATGAAAAAGTTGAGATTGAAGAACCTCTCTTTGTTGTTCAGCCTTAATACGATCAGAGACGTCACGGGCTATTGTTGATGCGCCAATTATGCCGCCATCCTTGTCAATGATCGGAGAAATAGTTAAGGATACCGGAATATTGGCGCCATCCTTGTTTCGGCGAACAGTTTCAAGGCGTTTCACTGATTTTCCACTCCTAATTTGTTCAAGGAAGCCCTGAATCTCATCCGCATGATCATGTGGAGCCAAAATTGATATTGGTTTGCCAAGTACTTCGTATTCCTTGAAACCATAAATCTTTTCCGCCCCTTTGTTCCAGCTCGTGATAATTCCATCCACGGTCTTTCCGATGATTGCGTCATCGGAAGAATCAACGATTGCCGCCAGCCTTAGGTTCTTCTTTTCCGATTTTCTTCGCTCAGTAATATCCTCAGAAATTCCGAGCAAGTATTGTGGCGCCCCATTGGCGTCCAGAATTGGAATCTTTTTTGTGTGTAATACCCGTTTGCCTTTCAGCCTGGTGTTTATTTCTTCTTCAGGAATTTCCGAGAGCTGTCCATTTGCCAGGACTTCCCTGTCTTTTGCAATGAAGAAGTCGGCTTGATCCGAAGAGAAAAAGTCGTGGTCGCTCTTGCCGAGCAAATCGTTTCGGGAATATCCAAGCAGATCCTCTCCAGCCTTGTTGAATCGGACAAATTGAAGATTCTCAGCTTCCTTGACGAAAATCATGTGTGGTATGTTTTCCACGACCTGCTGAAGAAAGGTCTCACTTCGCTGAACAGCTTCCTCCGCCCGCTTGCGCTCGGTGATGTCTTCTATTCCTCCGAATAACCGTAGACTATCTGAAGACCCCGTATCGAACACACATTTGGTTGACGCGCGGACCCAAACGATCTCGCCGGTCTTATGGCGCAAGCGCATTTGACAGAAGTCTATCCCTCCAGGAGTGACACCGATCACATGTGTGTCGAAAATGGGCAAATCGTCATCGACGACTAAAGCCCCCCAACATCCTAGAGTCTTTATTTCATTCTCCGAATAGCCGGTAATGCGTTCCGTCGCTCCCGTTATCCAGTCAATAGAATAGGCCGTAGTCGTTGATTTGCAGCAGGAATATGCTATGTCCGAGGTTATAGACGAGACATTGCGGTATGTCTCCTCAGCCTTCCGCAAAACATCTTCCGTCTGTTTGCGCTCGGTGATGTCTCTGTCAGTTCCCCTGTAGCCCTTGAACTCTCCATCTACGCCAAATATAGGAACCCCGCTAGTTTCTAAAATGACACTTCGACCGTCTTTGTGTAGATTCGTGTTTTCTAAAAAGGAAAAAGGCTCTCGACGGTCGGCGATTGCTTTAAAAATTGCGCCAATACGAGCCGCCTCTTCCGGACTCATAAAGTCCAAAGGGGTTTTACCTAGAACCTCTTCAGTCCTGTAACCCAGTACCTCACTTACTCTTGGACTAGCGTAGATATACTCCCACTTTTCATTTATTTCCCATACCCAGTCGCTGGTAGTATACAGCAAGTCTTGGAGTCGAGTCGCCGATACGCTTAATTCATGGGTGATTTCATGCACCCGATCTTCTAAATGCTCGTGGTACCGTTGCAACTCCTCCTCAGCCCGCTTGCGCTCGGAGATATCGGTCATAAGACAAAGGCCCGCCGGTTTTGCTTCCCACACGAGTAGCGATGTATGCATCGTTACCCATTTGACTGTTCCGTCATTCAGGACAATTCTAATATCATAATGAAATGGGGTATTATCACCTTGTAGTCGGCGCAAATGGTATTTTGCGACCATTTCTCGATCATCCGGATGAACAACCGAGGCAATGACATCGAAGGTTGATCGGTCCGCCTTTGAATATCCAGTCAGTTCTCGGGTTGCACGGTTAGCAAATTTGATGTGTCCGTCCTGAATTATTAAAATGGCTTCGTTTGCCCGATCAACTATCTCACGATAATGTGATTCCGACTGGCTCAAGGTCGTTACGTCGGCAAGGAGTTTAGCCTCGTTTGCCTTAGATTCAACGATCGCAAGGCGCATCTCACTTAATTCTTTAATGAGTTGCTCTCTGGTTTTGTCTTGGTCTTGCATGGAAAATACTCCGGAGTCGAAAACCAGCGGTATAAATGGTGACTACTACCCCAGTTAATATTGTATAAGAGGTCGATAACAAAATATATGATAAAATCAGTCCTGAAAAGAATAATAGATAGATTTAAATTGGGGAAATCACATACGGCGCTTGCCATTACAGGGTAGCTCCGAATTCATCAACTGATTTATTCGGAACCGTTTGAGAAGGTTGGCGCCTGAGGACGGAGTCGAACCGTCACGGGGACATGCCCCAAGGGATTTTAAGTCCCGCAAAGTAAGTTATTTACATTACTTTTCGCTAATCTTACCAGCTAGTTATAGATTAGTATCATCATTTATACACCTATATATCCCCAAAAAATGGGACCAAATTTACCAAGCTAGTTAGCTTAAAATGTTAAATTAAGCCCTCCGTAAAGTAATGGTATTGAACTGGGTTCCTTACTTTTGCGATTTGATGTAATTTGTTATGATGTTCCATTTGGAGTAAATTGAAAAAATTGGTTTTACCTTGGGAAAACTCTTTTCAGGAGTGGCTATGAGAACCAAAGATCTGGTGTGGCTAACTCTACTCTGCCTAGTGGCCCTGCTCACGCTATGCCTCAGGTATTTTCCCTATCTTCCGGGGGACGTAAGTAGTACCAGGCTTGTTCAGTCCTTACTGCCCGAATCCACGAACTGGGCTCAGGCTCTATCCTCAACTGCCAAATTCCCATGGGTCTTGATTCTAATTGGCGTCACGTTTGTGCTTTCCTGGGTGATTGCTGGGTTGCGTGCAGGATTGTTGTCAATCGCCAGCTTCGTAGGGTTGTGGGTGATTGGGACATGGCTTGGACAAGTCGTTGCCCAGCCACGACCTTCTCCCGAACTGGTTCAGGTGGCAGAAGCAATTCCAGGTTCCGCATTTCCTTCCATCTTTGCTTTTAATTATATGGCGACCTTCGGATTCGTGGCTGTTCTAGCTGCGGTCAAGGCCTCAGGAAGCTTTAGATGGACTCTGTTGGTCATATGCGCCTCGTTTCTTGTCATAGGGGGAATCGCCAGAGTTGGTCTAGCGGCTCATTGGCCCAGTGACGTGGCGATATCCTACCTCATAGGTCTCCTGTGGGTCACATTGCTCATGCGCTTCATTTGATCCCATCGGAGACTATAACAATCCAGTCCTCCAGAAATGCCCTTTTTGATCTGAAGACATCAGAAACGAGACTATCGTCTGTCGGTTTTGAGGAAGGGATTTAGAAAATGACAGCAACTGAAAAATATCGACAGCTTTTTCTCTGGAAATGTCTGAAACAGTACGAAATGATTCCCAATAAACACAAAAGCCCAACGATGAACAACGACGGCATCACTGGGCTTCCATGCTTCAGACAATTAGCTCGATGAGCTTACACGAACCAGGGCAAGTGGGTCAATGAAAAATAACCCCTCTGGTCGGACACATTGACAGAGGGGCTATGTGTTAAAAGACCCTATCAATAATTATAGCGTACCAGAAGAATACTTTTTGGGTCAATCACTAATTAAAGCGGCGCCATAGCTTGAAGTGACAACTCCAATACAGGCATTGGGTAGACCCGCACAACTACAACATGATAATCTTATGAAATGATTTGTGCCCCACAGAACTCTCGGCTTCCAAACAAAGGAGTAGATCGTGGCGCCCACCATTCGGACTCGTACCTACCTGTTATTATCAATCGGAGCGCTTTTTGTTTTTGTTGGTGTAATGGTCATCATTCTGGTGAACAGCAACATGAAAAAACAGGCGCTGGTGGAGGCGGAATCTAAAGCTCGTTTGATGCTGGACAGAAACCTTGCCACCCATACCTATTTTACAAAGGATCTAAAGCCAAGTCTTTTTAAGACTATAGGGCCATTGCAATCCACAGATTACTTTGATCCCATCTGGATGTCATCGACATACGCTGTTTTGAAGATGGAGAAATACTTCCACCATTTTAATTCAAAACCCTACTTCTATAAAGAAAGCGCTATCAACGCACGTTCCCCTGAGAACGAGGCTGACGAGTATGAAAGGCAGTTCATAAATGATTTGAGCGCTGATGTAAAACTTAACCAGAGAAGCGCTGTGCGTTTTTTCGAAAAACAGCCATTCTTAACTGTTATTCGCAGGGGAGAGTCTATGGAAGACTCTTGCTTGCGTTGTCACAGTACTCCAGATAGAGCCCCCGGAGATCTCGTCAAAAGATATGGTCCTGAGAAAAGCTTCAACAGGCATATAGGAGATGTTGTTGAGGCGATTTCGATACGAATACCCCTGGAAGTGGCCTATGAAAACGCCAATCGTTTTTCTCTCCATTTATCGGCGTTGCTTATAGGTTTATTATTCATGGTTTTTGGCGCCCTTTTTCTGCTGATTAGAGGATTCATTTTATCTCCTCTTACTGCGGTAAGGGATCAAGCGGTTTTGATAACAGAAAGCCCGGAACGGCTAGGAGAAGATATCTCACCACCCAAAAACAAGGAAATGAGGGATCTCGTAAACGCCTTCAATAAGATGTCCGTGAGACTGAAAGAAAGTTACCAAAACCTTGAGGAGAAAATCCGGGCTCGTACTGCAGAATTGGAATCTTCGAGGCAAGAACTCCTGGTAGAGGCTGATGAACTGAACAGAGCCCAGGTATCGTTGCGAGAGAGCCAGGAGCGATACCATGATATCTGGGAAAAAGCTCCTGTCATGATGGTGTCATTGGATTCTCAAGCGCAGATCAACTTCGTATCTGATCGCTTCTGCGAAGAACTCGGCTACGAGCGTAGTGAGGTTCTCGGACGGCGATCTTTTGATTTCCAGACAGAGAATTCGGCTCACTATGCTCGGTCGATTGTGTTTCCGGCTTTCATGAAAACAGGTCTGGTAATAGACGCTCCGTTGCAGTTGGTTAAGAAAAGTGGCGATGTCATCGATGTTTTGTTAAATGTGACAGCAGAGAGAGATTCTCAGGGTTCGATTGTGCGTTCACGTTCAGTGTTTATCGACGTTACCCAACGCAAACGGGCGGAAAATTTGCTGCAAGAGAGTGAGGAGCGTTATAAGAACCTGCTTGAGGTGGCTCCGGTTGGGATTGCGGTACACTCTGAGGGGGAAATTGTTTTTTTAAACCCCACTGGTGTGAGTCTGTTAGGTGGAGAAACAGAAGAGCAACTAATAGGCAAGCCGATCATAGAGATCATCCATCCCGATGGATTAGAAAAAGCGCAATCCAGGATAAAGAGAATGATGGCCGGAGAAAGAGGTCTTTACCCTGCAGAAGATGTTTACTTGAAGTTGGATGGCACATCCACAAATGTGGAAGTCATGGCGACTCCATTGCAATACGAATGCAAGCGGGCAGTACAGGTGATCTTTACCGACATCACAGAGCGCAAGAAAACAGAGGAGCAGTTGCGACGAAGTGAAGAGAACTATCTAAAACTGTTTCAGGATGCGCCCTTGATGTATGTCATCACCAGGAATGAGCAGGGAATTCCCTTCATTAGCGACTGCAACAAACTGTTTCTAAATTCCGTCGGTTTCGCTAGAGAGGAGGTAATTGGAAAACCCCTGGCCGACTTTTATTCGCCTGAGTCCCAGGCTCGACTTCTTGATGGTGGTGGCTATGCAAGGGCTCTTGCAGGAGAATACGTCATGGGCGAACGACAATTGTTAACGCGAGACGGTAGACTCATTCAAACATTCTTGTACACGATGCCTGAAACCGATTACTCCGGCCATGTGACCGGAACACGGTCCATGTTTGTAGACGTGACTGCCGAACGAAAGGCGGAGGAAACTCAAAGACGTCTGGCCACCGCCATTGATCAAGCTACAGAGGGGGTCATCATCACAAACACTGAGGGGACTATTCATTACGTCAACCCAGCAATAAGCAGAATGACAGGATACAGCAAGGAGGAACTTCGAGGGGCTAACCCTCGGATTTTGAAAAGCGAGGAACACGATTCTATTTTTTACGCTCAGTTATGGGCCACTATAAAATCAGGCAAGATCTGGTCAGGGCGGTTTATAAACAGGAAGAAAAACGGACAACTATATTATGAGGATTCCACGATTTCACCGGTAAAAGACACATCAGGAGCCATAGTGAACTTCGTTGCGGTCAAGCGTGATATTACGGAACATCTTGAGCTTTCAAAACAACTCTTCCAGGCTCAGAAGATGGAAGCGATAGGGACACTTGCAGGTGGCGTGGCGCACGATTTCAACAACCTGCTCCAGGCTGTATTGGGATATTCCGAGTTAATGCTCCAACGCAAAAAAGAAGAGGAACCTGACTACGCTGATCTACAGAAAATATATCAGGCGGGAAAGCGGGGCGCAGATCTGGTTAAAAGCTTGATGACTTTCAGTCGAAAGGTCGATACAAAGCATGTCCCCGTCGATTTGAATCAGGAAATAACCTCTGTTCGCAGCCTGTTATCCCGCACAATTCCAAAGACCATAAATATTAACTTACATCTCAAAGGGAACCTGGAATCAATCGAAGCGGACCCATCACAGATAAGCCAAGTCTTGATGAATCTGGGAGTAAACGCAAGGGACGCAATGCCGGACGGTGGGACATTAACTATTGAGACGACAAACATACAGATGGACGAGGAATATTGTAAGTCTCATCTTGAAGCCAAACCTGGGAATTACGTCGTGCTTACATTTTCAGATACCGGTCAAGGGATGGACAAGGAAACACTATCTCACATATTTGAGCCGTTCTTCACCACTAAGGAGATTGGTAAAGGAACCGGACTAGGACTTGCGACGGTCTATGGCATCGTCAAGCAGCACGGAGGCCAAATTAAGTGTTATAGCGAGCTTGGCCTTGGAACCACATTCACAATTTATCTACCTGCAATTCAGGTAGAACAAGATTCGCAAGCTCCAACCGTTGAGACCACTATTCCACGCGGAACAGAGACTGTTCTTCTGGTGGATGATGAAGACGATATTAGGGATCTTGGCGCAACACTTATTAGCCAGTTCGGATATAAAGTCATCACTGCTAATAATGGCAAAGAAGCTTTGGAGGCGTTCCAAAGGGAGGGCAACTGCATATCGCTGATCATACTGGACCTGATCATGCCTGAGATGGATGGCAGGAAATGCCTGGAAGAGATTCTCCGGGTCAATCCCAATGCCAAGGTTATTGTAGCCAGTGGTCATTCCGAGAGCGGATCGGCTAATAACGTCATGGCGGCCGGAGCAAGGGGATTCATCCAAAAGCCGTATAACATGAGACAGCTTTTGACTACAATTCGTGAGATCCTGGACATCGATTGATGGTAAAACTACATGCAAGACCGAGACAAAACCAGGGAACAGTTAATCGATGACTTGCGAAAGATGCGCCGTAAGATGGCTTCAAGCGAGTATTGTGAGGCTGCTCAACGGAATATCAACGAACGTAAGCACGAGGAGAATATCCTTAAACAGAGTGAGGAACGCTATCGCTTGTTGTTCCAAAATATGCTGGAGGGATGTGCTTACTGCAAGATGCTTTTTGATGACAAAGGCCACCCAGATGACTGGGCATAGCTAGACGTAAACCCTGCATTTGAGCAGTTGACCGGGTTAGAAAACATAGTTGGAAAGAAAGTGACCGAGGCAATTCCAGGGATCAAACAGGCGCATCCTGAATTGTTTGAGATTTATGGCAGAGTCGCATTGACTGGCGAATCCGAGAAATTTGAAATCGATTTCAAACCTCTGGGAATTGAAAGATACATAAGCGAACATTCTGAAGCCCAGTTCGGCCACGGCATCTGTTCTGACTGCATGAGAAAATTGTATCCCGAGTATGCTGATAAAATTCTTGGCGGTTTTGAGGAGGACGAAGAAAAATAGGGGTCTGTGGAAGAACTGGCATGAGATAGTTCATGAAAATCCGTGGATCTCTGGCTCACTCAAAAGATTAAGTGAAAAGGATTCTGAACGTCAGGTTTATCTAAGTTGGGAGGACATTCAAGGGATTAAATCTGAGTGTCCGGGTTGGTTTCAAGACATTCTTATGGTCGGTTATCTCACAGGGATGCGACGTGGGGAAATCTATCAGTTAACCTGGAGACACATCAACCTTCGTTCCAGAATCATTTCTTTCCATGCTACCGAGACCAAAGAGTCAGCGCCGTAGAGAATCCCTATTCATAAAGATTTAATGCCAATATTTGAGCGCATAGGGAGAGTGAGGTCTTTACAGGACGACGTAGTTTGGAAAATCAACGATAGACACGTGGAAAACAGCGTTGAGACGCTTACAATGGCCGGATCCAAAACCCCGTTTCCACGACCTTCGCCATGCATGGGAGCCTGATGCGCGTAGATGAGGCATCGATTCTGAAGTTCGAGAGAAGAGATCATGGGCCATGCGGGACGGAAGATGGGCGTGTCACCGAGATACGGTTTTGTCGATGACCAAGAACTCACATCCGTTATCGACAAACTCGCTTACGATAATGGATTAACCCAAATTCTAGCGGTATCCAAGGCCAAGAAATAGATATTTGGAGGGCTCAAATGGGACCAAAAGTGAGAATGTCTTGATTTACGAGTCAGTTTTTTAATGGTCTATGTTTAAAAACCCTAATGATTTGTGGTGCCTGAGGACGGAGTCGAACCGTCACGGGGACATGCCCCAAGGGATTTTAAGTCCCTTGTGTCTACCAATTCCACCACTCAGGCTTTGGAGAGTTGGACTCTCCGGCAGGATCAACCGTCAATTCTAATGATGGGGGCTGGAATGCCCACCAGCCAGAACATATAATACAGTTTTTTCAGATGGATTTGAAATAAAAAATGCCTCTTCTTCCTTCACATGAGTTGCGTGGCCAGACTCCAACACTGACTTGCCTTTTTCACTTTCAATTATCAGGCGACCATCAACGGCCAGAAGGATCTCCTCATGTCCTTCGCCGGGTTTGACTAGTCTGTTGTCCTCGCCTGGCGGAAGAGTCCCGAAGATCATGTAACACGCGTGTGTATGCAGATCCTTCATTCCGAGGACGTATTCACCGCCCTGCTCCTTGGCCAACCTATTGACATTGAAAACCTTCATTTTAGTCTCCCGAAGACTCGGAGGATCAAGCGTTGAACATTCTATACAGTCCGGCGGCTATTGAGGTCAAGGGATGCTCGCCTCGGGCGCTGTCCATGCCTCGGAATCTTGGGGATTCTTGACTTGACATGCCCGTTTCTCGAGTTTAATATTGCCATTGCTTACCTTCCGGTCGATGCCAGGTCAAAAAATTAAAAATTCTAGCTAAGTTGGGAATCTCTAATGAATCCTCAAACTTCCTCTGTTAAGCAATCAGCGTCGCCGATGTCGGCGGATTTAGTATCAGTAATCAATCAGTGTTACCAGTGTGGCAAATGTTCCGCAGGCTGCCCCGTTGCCCCTGACATGGACCTGTTGCCCCATCAGCTTGTTCGTCTGGCCGTATTGGGAGATGTAGACAGGATAATCCAGTCCAAGAGTATCTGGCTATGTTTGACATGCCACACCTGTGGGGCAAGATGCCCAAACGGCATCGACGTCCCGGGACTCCTTGATCCGATCAGGCACAGTATCCTGAGGAACAAGGGAACCTTGACCGATCCCAAGGTAGCCATATTTCACAAGACTTTTATGGACACGGTCAAGTATTTCGGTCGTGTCTATGAGCTTTTTCTCGTGGGAATGTATAAATTTAGAACCAAGACCTTTATGGAAGACATGGAGCTTGGCATGAACATGTTCCGTAAAGGGAAGTTGC
>JBAZSD010000023.1 GCA_041662605.1 Desulfomonilaceae bacterium | reverse complement strand
CGTCAGTCGTCTGCAAAACAATGCCCCCTTCCAACAAATTATGGACATCTCTAACAGACAACTACTCACCGAAAGATGCACAAATGTAATTGTCGTTGACGCTCAAGTGTAATTGTCGCTGAACAGGTACTTCTAAATGGAGACAATGATGATTCAGAGAACGAAGGGTAATCTTCTGGAAGCAGATGCGGAGGCCTTGGTAAATACCGTAAATTGTGTCGGTGTGATGGGTAAAGGCATAGCCCTTCAATTCAAAAGAGCGTTTCCAGAAAATTTCAAAAAATATAGCGTCGCCTGCAAGGCGGGACAAGTAGTTTTGGGTCGTATGTTCACTCATACGACTTCTTCTCTGTCGAACCCCAAATACATCATTAACTTTCCAACAAAATTGCACTGGAAAAATAAGTCTCGATTAGAGGATATTAAATCCGGGCTCGAGAATTTGGCGCAAGAAACGCATAGGCTCGGGATAAAATCGATCGCCATTCCACCGCTCGGGTGCGGAGCCGGTGGTCTTGAATGGAAAGTAGTCGGCCCCTTGATAGAATCTGCTTTTGTAGGCGCCCAGGATGTAACTGTAATCCTCTACGAACCATCAGGCGCTCCCAACGTTCATGAAATGCCAGTGGGGACAAAAAAGCCGAACATGACAATTGGCAGGGCTCTGTTCATCCGTCTCATGGATCTGTATCAGATTCCTGATTACTCACTAACCCTCTTGGAGATTCAGAAATTAGCCTATTTTTTACAATGCGCGGGTGAACCACTTCGCCTTAACTTTGTGCGACATATCTACGGACCTTATGCCGAGAACCTCAACCATGTTCTTCAAGTCATGGAGGGACACTATATTAGCGGTTACGGTGATAGATCTCAACGGGCGGAAATTCATCTTCTTCCCGATGCCCCAGAAACTGCCCAAGCTTTCCTCATGGCTTTTGACATGTCGGTAACAGATCGGCTAAACCGTGTCGCGAATCTTATAGAAGGTTTCGAGACCCCTTATGGTATGGAGTTGTTGGCTTCGATTCATTGGATTGCAACGAACGAATCGAAAGAGGCCATGACCGACCCAAATGCCGCCATAAGAGGATTGCAAGGTTGGAATAGTCGGAAGCGAAAGATATTTAGTCCGAATCATATCACCAAAGCTTGGGAGCGACTGAACAGACAGGGTTGGTTTCAACAAACCTGCTCTATGACCCGGGTGTCTGAATCAACCTCTGTTGCGGAAAGCGCCAAAGCAGCTCAATAAGCCTGTATCGACCAAAGCCCGGGATTGTGTGTTATATGGCACGTCACACAATTACGTAAAAATTTCCCATTTTCCCCCAGCGGAAAAGATTTCTCCCGTGACGGTCGAAATGACACAAGGCAGGAAATAGAAAACCAATGAATAATATGATAGCTTGAAACAACGTGTGAGGGTTTCAGGGCGTTACGTGGTCGGGCACGTCCGTTTGTGAAGTTACCGGGGTTAGAATATAGACTCGCCCGTACCGTGAAGCCCTATCCAGGTCCCCTCGCGCCAGGGCCTCCCTGACTTCGTCAAGTCTCTTGGCGTCATCCACGGTAAGATATGGTTCCCATCCGTCATCCGTATACACAAGATCAACATCGACCTCGGCCACATACTTCCCTTGGTGAACAAGTTTTTGTTCGTTTTTTCTTCTCATTCGCGTCTCCTCAAAAAAACTGTTTAATCCACGTGCAGAATTACCGCAAAGCTGTTGAACATTACCCAGACTTCGTCGCCTTCCTTGATGTCGAGCTTGCGTCTGCTTTTCTCGGTGACCAACGAACATAGTTCAGTCCCGTCATGGATCCGGACAATGAATTCAGTCGTAAGCCTACCGCGAACGATTTGCGAAACAACGCCGTGGAATATGTTCTCAGCGGTACTTGACGGTCGGACGGGGCCTTTTTCCAATATGACCCACGGGGCCTTGACCTCGGCTGTAACCAGCGATCCGGCCTTCAGACCCAGCCTTTTCAGGCTGTAATTCGTGATAACCGTAGTCACAATCTCCCCATCAATAGTTACCAACTCGATTTGGGACTGGATGTCACCCTTCTTTACGGTACCGATTTTCCCGAAAAAAGTATTACGGGCGCTGCTCTTAAGCCTGTTTTCCCTTTCAACAAAATGCCTTGCGACCTGATGAATGTCTTCGTCGGAAAAAGCGACAAATGACGCTGTAAGATTCGGAGTCGAGTGGCCCAAAACCCTCTGGACTACCGGCAGCGGCATGTTCCCCTGCATCAGTTCCACGGCCCTGGCCCTACGAATGGCGTTTGGAGAACCTAACTCCTGCGCGAAACCACAGGCCACCGAGCGTTGATAAAACTTGCGTCGAACGTGACCCGCGTCCACATTTAACAACGGCCCGACCGACTCTGAAAATGCAGGGTCATTCAACGCAGATTGTATTTCAGACGTCAGGACTGAAGAAATCTGGACTTCTCGCCCACTCGCCTGACTTGAATCAATGTTACCGAAACGAACGACATGTTTTAACCCATCGACATCTCTCTGCAGGTCAAGCCCTAAAACCTCACTGAGCCGGGCTCCGGTATAACGGATTAGAAGAAAGATCAACAATATCCGTTTCCGGGAAGAGTATACGTCCGGCCGCGATGAAGCCTGAGCCCATGACCGGAACCCCTGTTCCAGCTTAGCCAATTGGGTTGGGTCCAGATATCGGGCTTGCTCTGGCGCCGCATATATTCTGGCTGGGTTTGGCAGCCTGGAAGCGTCCCGATTGCTGGTTTCAGCCGATGATTCGGAGTTATTATTCTTTTTTTCAGGCATGAATTTTTTCCCAGGCGTCCTGACCCAAAATATTCGACTCCACTAATCGAAATACTACCAGATCCATCTTGTCGGGCCAACACGGAGATAATAATCGAAACTACTTGACAATCACTATAACTCGTTTTTATATTAGTCACACGTTTTTAATTAAAAACGTGTCAACTGACAGTTGACTGGTCTCTGGCCGCTTTCAAACAGAGAATTTTAGGCCAACTCCCGTAGCAATGGCGCTCTCCTTTGGAGGCTAACATGACTTTTCCCGTTTCAGGAATCGAAACAGCTATATGGATTCCGCCACTTGTTGGTTTTGTTATCTCTTTTTTTACATCAATGGGCGGCATATCAGGCGCTTTTCTAATATTACCGTTTCAGGTCAGCGTTCTTGGCTTTACAAGCCCCGCTGTTACCCCCACCAACCTTGTCTTTAACGTAGTAGGAATACCCAGCGCTGTTTATAAATATTTCCGTGAAGGGCGCATGAATTGGCCTCTCGCCTGGAACATTATCGTAGGCACGTTCCCCGGCCTCTTTCTTGGTGGAATAATCAGAATCGTCTATCTGCCGGACCCGCGCCCGTTTAAGCTGTTCGCCGGCTGCGTTCTGCTGTACATCGGCGGACGAATGCTTTATCAGGCAATCGCCCAGAGAGGCCGGACCACCGCTGCGAACACCGCTGAAGCAAAAATGAGGAAGGCAGCGGGCAAAAATTCCACTGGACTAGATTCCGGAGGACACGCTGTCAAAACCATCAGTTGGTCTCTTGCAAGGACAGAATACGAGTTTTTCGGGGAGCGGTTCAGTTTTCACACGACAGGTCTTTTCGTACTGTCCCTAATCGTAGGTCTCATTGGGGGGATATACGGCATTGGCGGCGGGGCCATCATAGCCCCTTTTATTGTCACGTTTTTTCATCTCCCCATCCATACTATCGCGGGCGCCACGCTCATGGGCACTTGTGTCACATCGATAGGGGGTGTGTTTTTCTTCCAATTTGTAGGGCCTCTTTTCGCTCAAGCAGGAGCGCCTGTCAGACCGGACTGGTTACTCGGTTTTCTTTTCGGAATAGGTGGCTTCGTTGGAATGTATCTCGGAGCTTCTGTTCAGAAGTACGTCCCAGGAGCGATCATCAGGCCGATGCTCGCGATTGTGATCAGCGTGGTTGGGTTACGGTACGTCATAGGCTATTTCTTCTAATATTCACGTCACCGATTAGCGACAATCCTTTTTGTACAGGCATTGGGCGGCCAGTCTTTGACCGGCCACCCAATGGTTTTTATTTCGCAGTATCTGTAGGCGCCGAACCTTCCTCTGCCGGTGGCTCCTTGAGACGTACCAAAATCCACTCTTGTGTTTTATTCTTGCCGAAATGAACCAGAACGTTGGTCTGATCCTTTGTAAGGTTGTAAATACCTGTCTCCATTATCACCGCATGGTTGTTTTCATCCGCAAACGTCCACACAGCCCTTTGAGATTTCTTTTCTACAATCCCCTTTATCGGCTTGGCGGTTTTGTCTTCAGTGTTATAGTACGTCCCCTGAATACTGCCTTCCTTGTTTACTGCAAGTTGCAGGACTATTTTCGAAGGCTTTGTCGCGTCCTGAGTCAATGCAAAAACTCCCAGAGGCATCCATTGCTCGGGGTCGCTCTTGACTTTTGGCGCTCTTGCCAGGAGGTCCACAGCCTGATCGTAATACTCATCGGCGCTACAGACCCGATGACCATTCAGATAAACAAAGCCGTCGGAGTAATAGAAATTGTCTCCATAATCATAGTACAACGGCGAGCCCCAGTCCCAGGGAACCCATGAACTCAGAATCGCCCACGTGGCCGGTCTCCACCAGTAATACCATGGTCGGTAAGACCACACGTTGCTGTGCCAATAGTTGTTGTTGAAATTCTGGTGTTGCCCCCACCAATTCTTGTTGAATGTGGTGTGGTAAAGCTGGGAGTAATTTTTCTGGAGACGCTGGACAGCTCCAGGATCCAGAGTCCGGTTCGGCTCTTTGCCCTTCACGGGCAGATGCCCGCTTCCCACAGCCGCTAGATCAGCCCGGGTTCCCTTGAAGTGATCAAGCGCAATTGCGCCTGCTGTGGCTCCGAGAGCGGCCGCTCCAATTTTGCCCATGCCATGTCTATTCGTACCGGCGTTATTTTTCGGGAGATTCAGGAAATGCTGTACCTGACCTTGAGTTGGATTATGTTCCAACACTCGCCCAGTCTGGGATTGTACGCCATGCTCAGATGGAAGCTTATGTTCCCAGGATTTGAAATTCGTGTGAGATTGCGCTGGTCCCCGTGTAAACGACTGACCGCGGCCCGAAAACGCAGGATTGGAAAACCCACTGCTCCGATGCTGGAAAGACTGCCCCGAGGAGTGTGAAACGTTAAATGATGGCCTGTTGACAGATGGCGCAAAGTGACTTATTCCACCACCGCCATGCGGGCCCATTTGTCCCCCCATGTGGAAGCCTCGCGCTTGAACGCTGCCGGCTGTAAACGCCAAAAGCGCAACTACAAGAATCGTGGTGTATATTGTTTTGTTCATAGCTAACCCCCCATTCCTGACTCTCAACAGAGTCCGACGCCGCACGCTGAAACCCAAAGGGCGTAACAGGAACTGCCATGGTCAGCCTTTACCAGGCCCAATTTACCCTTCGCAGTGTCACGCAGCGAGCGGTGATGGGATTTATCGAAGGTTTAAAATACCTTCTGCGCCGTAATAAATTTATCCGTCTTTTGTTCAGCCTTTAAAGCTGCGGATATCGCCCCTTCCGATTTATTTCACTAATTTTAGATGCGAATTACAGAGTCGGGGTTTCAAATCACATTTTGAAACAACCTGAAGGCGCCCGGAGCGACGAGTGAAGTCTTTGGGTGACCCCACTCATCGTTAGTCGCCGGACAATAAGTAAGGAATATGAATTAGCCTTGTTTTTTCCCGGTATGATCACTCCTCTCATCGTCCCCGTTGTTCTTGGATGATTCCTCATCTTACAGACAGACGCAATAAAACACCGCTTACATTGAACTTGACCTCGTTGCAATCCACAGGCTGGTCATAAACTGGTCCATAACCAGGAGTTCATCAGTGGTCTCATAGATCAGGTTCTGATGGGCCACATCAAGAACCTCAAACAGGACCGATAAATCATAATCCGAAGCTCTGGATAAAAATTCTATTATAGTTTCTCTCTCATTCATTTAGACTATCTCCTTGAGAATCCAAAATCGTCGTCGCGAAATGTAATTAATTGCGACGCGATTAACATATGTTTGAGGCAAGCAATTTGTCCGTTCATCCTTTGCCCTGTATGCCATCGTTGAACGACGTCCTCAAACTCATGGCGAAATAATCCTGCAAGGCAGGATTTTTGAGAAAAGCCTTAATAACTTAATATCTACTTCTTAGTCAAGGAAGTCTGCGCAAACTATTTTGAAACATATTCTCGGGCGGCCTCATCCAAAAGTCCCGCCAACTGCTCATTGCTTCTCATTTCCAACCCCAACGATTCGTGCCACACCAAAGGAGACTCCATGCACAGGTATAGCAGGACATTTTCCCCGTAGGACCTGATTCTCTCGGCTATGGTTTTGTAAATCACTATTCTGCGATCACGGCTTAAACGCGCCTTCCCGTCGAGCCCAGGGGCGAAAGAATCACAAAAGTATGTCACTGGGCCAAAACGGGACATCACGATATCCTTCAATTCCGGAACAAACCGTAATACCCCCATGGAGATCCAGGCGATTGACTCAGGCTTCACACTGGTAAAAATTGCGTCTACAGTCTCGCCATACCCTTTCTCCCAGCCGTCAAAGGGCACAATTGGATCAAAATGAAATCCTACCCTGTACCCCTGAGACACTGCCAAAGCAGCCGCTTTCAATCTTTGAGACAAGCTCGAAGAGCGAATTTCCTCTGTCTTGCTAAAGCTCGGCGCATTCATTGAAAAACTTGCAATTATGTTTCCATGGGGATTCGATTCCAATAGGGGCGTGATGAAATCTGATTTTGTTTTGAATTCCAGAGACGCGTTTTTGCGACTCGAAAACAATTGGAGTAACTGTTCAGCCAATCCTGTGTATGGATCCAGCGCCAGCGAATCCGTGAACTCGCCGGTGCACAAACGAAAAAAGCGATCTTCGGGCGCTTTATCGAGAAAATCTCTCAGCTCGTCAAACATTTCGTTCAAATTCACATAGACTTCCATCACCGGGTTGTTGAAATAAACCTGCAAGGCGCAATATCGGCAATCAATAGGACAGCCCTGCCCAATGTTAAGTATATTCAATCCGCAACAGATATAGGTTTTCGTGCCAGGACACGGTTTTACAAAGCTCCCTCTGTACCTGGTCAGCTTGAGTATTCGCTTGCCTCTCCTGAATGGATCTCCCGCAAGTTCTACACGGGCCGACTCCTCGAGAATCTGCGACCCGATGAGGACTCTCGCTGGGTTAGAAGCTTTGATTATCCTCTCTGTTAAAGGATATTCCATTGCTTCCCGTTCAACCCATACTTGATCTATCACATACATTACACACCTGAGACGCTGATCGTTGGATACCGCTGTTTAGTCCGGGATTGTGGGTCCCTGTGGACAAATGGCCATCCCTGTTATATTAATCCGATAAAGAACGAATAAAAGTTCAAATTTTACTGGAGACGTTTCATGGCTGGAGAAAACGACAAGAAGGGCAAGACGCAAAAAGAAAATGAGCCGCAAGCGTCTCAGGAACCGACGGAAACAGATAATCTCACGTCAATCGTCCAGAGCGATGACAGTGAATTGCCTCAGAGCGTCAAGGACAAATTTAAGGATTGATCATTAGTCATTCGCTTTGCCCGGTGTTTCTTTTTTATATTGGTCAATCACCGTCAAAAACTTTTCGGCTTCGGCTCGCGAGTCGAGGCGCATTTCAATGCTCACGGAGTCGTCCTCGAAAGATTGAGCCGGCCTCATGCGAACATTTTCCGGCGGATGAATTTCCCTTGCCCAACCTTCGAAACCCTTTTGTTTTTCATATATGTATGGATGTTTCCAGGATTTTAACGAGTCCCTGAACGCTGACGCCCTTTCCTGAGCGCTTAGGACAGAATCATCCAGGATCCTGACAGCGTCAGGATCGCTCAGCAAGTCAGTGACAGGCTTCTTCCAAAGGATCGATAAATCAAACAGACTGGAAATTATTTCAAAGGCTTTGTTTGAATTGAGCCCGAGATTACAAACCAGTTTGAAAACGGCCTGACGCTCGTTAAATGGAAGTTCCGCAAACAGGATCGCGCTTTTCTCCTGAATCTTTCCGTCTGATATTGCTTCAAGAATGTTGTTTTCCAGGCCTCCGATCTTTCTGAGTCGTTCCAGTTTCGGCCCTCTTGGGGGAGTGTCTATAAAGGGCAAGATATTCTTTGCAAGAATTTCGCGTGAAAATAATTCAAGAAGGCGCTTTATTGTATGGGCCTTGACAGCAGGATCCTGTTTGATCCTGGCAAAGTTATCCCAAAAGGCCATTAGATATTTGTCGTCGTCATTCAATGAGGAATCGGCAATTCTTACTTCGACGCTCTCAAACTTGAGCGCCGCCGCAACCTGAAGCCGCCGTCTTCCCAAGATAGGGGAAAAAATATTGTATTCGTCGCCCTTAACCACCGGAGGATTCAGAATCCCAACTTGTTCTATAGATGCCAGCAGTGGTTCCAGAACTTCAAAAGATGGAACCCAAAACATCAGATTCTGAAAATTAACTTGAGCAGGCTTGATCCATGCAGTTCGCATATTTTTCAGCAAGTTCATTGTATGTAGCCGCTTCGTGATATCTTCCGCGTTTTGTGAGGCCTTTTGCCAGGACAGAACATTTTCTGACCAACTGTTTGGCTGCGGCTTTTCTGTAGGTGGGCCTTAAGCCCGGATCGTCCAGGATTTTCAGAATCGCCCGAACCCTGTATATATCAATCGCCGGCACTACTTTGGACAGTTGATCATCTCTGTCTCCATACTTAACCACCAGTGGTTCATCGGCGAATCTTACCGAATAAAAGGCCGTAATTCTTAACCATAGATCGTAATCTTCCGCCGCCGGCAAACTCTCGTCAAAATAACCGACTCTGTCCAGCAACGCTCGTGAAATCATAACCGAGGACGGACTGATGAGACATCGTTCCAGGGCGCGTTCAAAGAATCTGCCACCCTGTTTCTCGTGAATCTTCTTTTGATTAACGACCTGCCCGTGTTTCATCCATAGCTCATTGGTATGGCAAATGAAATCTTGGTCTGTTCTGTCATATAGTTGCAACTGCTTTTCAATTTTCCGGGGTTTCCATTCGTCATCAGAATCGAGGAACGCGACAAGATCCCCGTTTGACGCCATAATTCCCGTGTTGCGTGCGCTGGAAACTCCCTGATGGGCCTGATGCAGGTAGACTATTGAACCTGAAACTTTCCGCACAAGTTCAGAAGTCGAGTCTGTCGAACCATCATCCACCACAATGAGTTCAATGTCCTTGAAGGTTTGATCCAGGACTGACCGGATTGAACGCGTGAGTGTATCCACCCGGTTAAAGGTCGGTATAATCGCGCTAACGAGGGGCATTCCATGATCCGCAGAAACCGGAAAGGAAATGCTTCCGTGGAGAAGTCAACCTAATGGCAAACATCTCCATGGCCCGATTCAAGAGAAATGGGCGACAGAAATCTATTTTAATTGGGCTGATGCAAGAGTCTAAAATCTACTTCATCTCAGATCGTTGTGGCTGCGGAGCTATCTACCCCGATCGGGCCACTATCTTTTCATCGATACTGCGGTTTGAGTCATAATGAGCCTGAATTTTTCGGCACACATCATCTTTTACTGTCTGCCATGAACAAAAAGCCGCAGTTCGTATTTTTCCGGTATCAACATCTTCATAAGCGAAAACAGCCGGGCAATCGTGGAGTCTGGCGTTTTCCAGTCCGCCCGTGTCTTCATACGGAATAGTAATTAATGTCAATAATTGCTTGAAACATGTTCTCTTTTTCAGGACCTCGTCTATTTTCCGTCCCCGTATTATATCCCAGAGCGCTTTAACTACGTTAACAGAAGCAGGTTTGGCGAAGGATTTCCTGAAGTTGACAGTCTGCGCAAAAATGAACGCTGTCTGTATAGCGGAAGAAACATTAAACCATCCACGTCGTAATATGAAAGCCGAGTCCAAAGGTTTCTTCCGGGATAGTTTTCCATCCAGCTTCTTTAACTTTGAAAGCGCTTCAGAAAGAGGCGTATTGAGATAAGTCGAAATGGGAACATATTTTTCCCCGTCGGAGATCACGACAGTAGCGCTTTCACAGTTCGGGTGTGATCCACCTAAGGTCTGTTTTCCAAAAAACCTGGAAAGGACGTCGAATTTCATCATTCCAGTCGACACAAACTCTATTTCTGGGAGCATCTTCTCAAATATATTTTCAACGCACTCCGTAGTAGTAGGCTCCAACTTCACATTGGAACCGTCCCAGCATGGGGTCAGCGGCACAAAGGCCCAAACGGAAACATGTTCTTTGCGCTCGTGGATAAAGGCCATCAGTTCAGACATATTCGAGTCATTAACACCCGTGGCTACCGTGGTGATGACGGTCAGCTTGTTAACCCCGCATTTTATAACGTTTTCAAAGGCCTTTTTCTTTACCGCGAGAGAATTGTCCCCTCTTAAAGTCTTATAAACTTCAGATTTGGTACCGTCCAAACCGAAATTGACCTGAACTCCGAGTGAACAGAGTTCCTTGCAGTAATTCATGTCAGCCAGTTTAATCCCGTTAGTGAACATTTGAACCTGAAAGCCATGAGTTTTCGCAAGACGTACTATATCAAGAAAATCCTCATGGACCGTTGGCTCTCCTCCAAAGAAGCAGATATTGGGTCTAGGATCGTTGTTTTCAAATTCGCGAAAAATCTTCTCAAAATATTCCAGAGGAGGTTTGTAAGCAAATCCCATTGCGTCTACATAGGCTAAACAGATCGGGCACCTTTGGTTGCAGAGATTCGTGACATCGATGGCGACTGTTGATGGGGTAGTATGTAACTTGTGATCACATGACTTACAATCTAGATTACATGCTGGAGGGCCAGTAGGCTCCTGGTATTCGGCAATTTCTCTCTTCCATCGCCATTTTCGAGCGTCTTTTGTGACAAGCGATGATGTCCGGCCACAGTCTTTGCAGAATTTTACCAGGTATACACAGTTGTTACGGATTTCATAACGGGCGTCTGTCGGGGACCCACATTTTTCACACAAGCCAATTTTCATATGTTACTCCGCAGGGCGTTTACACAACATTGGAAGCCTCAAACTCGCGCCAAATCATAACGTTTTGAAGGCATCTACTTGTATTTTTTTATAAAAACTGGACATTTTCGGCATCGACTCTTATCAAACATTCTTTCATTGTCAAGACAAAAGTGATGCTGTAAGAATAAAAACTCCAGGATATTCCGAAAATCTCGCTCCCCAGCTAATTTGTTAGGACGTTTCCAGAATAGAATCATTCCATAGGTACAGTTTATTTATGCCTCAAATAATGAATTCTTTCAACAAGACAATGTCAGCCTCACCCAATAATCTGGAAGCCTCGGTTCTGGTTCTGGCGGGTGAAGCCTCCGGTGACTATCATGCGGCGGCGCTGGTTAAGGATTTGAGACATCGCTTCCCTAAAGTGGAATTCACGGGGATAGGGGGCGAGAAACTTCAGGCTGCCGGAATGAAAGTCCTGCTTCACTACCGGGAGATAAACACCATTGGCCTGAGCGGAGGATTCGGTAAGCTAAAGAGGGTTATGTCAGCTTACAGCCTTATGAAAAGAGAGTTGAGGAGTGGGAAATATGATGTTTTCCTTGCTGTGGATTTCCCGGACGTGAACATACGTTTGGCTGCCGTGGCAAAAAAGTCGGGAGTCAAGGTTTGCTATTATGTGAGTCCCCAGGTTTGGGCGTGGAGAAAACGACGTATCTACAAGATTGCTTCGGTGGTCGATAGAATGATGACCATTTTCCCTTTCGAGGAAAAATTGTACTCTGATTTGGGTGTGCGGGCTAATTTTGTCGGACACACCATGGTGAGGGACATTCCTCCGGATGTGGACAGGGCTAAACTGAGATCAGAATTGGGGGTTGCAAACTCAGACTGGTTGGTCACTCTGGCCCCCGGAAGTCGTCGATCTGAGATAACAAGATCATTGCCTGTCATGATCGAGGCTGCAAAATTACACCTGAAAAACTACCCTGAAACCAAATTTATTATTCCTCTCGCCGGTCCCCATCTGAAAGAACTCATTCAGGGGATTATCGGGGAGGCAGGATCGCATTTTCGGATTACCGAGGTCGAGGCTTTCAGGGTCATGGCCGCCTCGGACAGCGGCCTGATCACCTCCGGCACGGCCACTCTACAGGCTGCCCTGGCTCGTATGCCACACGTGGTGGTATATATTATGGACAATTTCTCATGGATTCTGGCGACCAGGATTTTGATGCCGCTTCTCATGGAACCCGATATTCATGTCGCGATGGCGAACATGCTCTGCATAAAGAGTCCCAATGAACCCGACAATCCCATAGAGATAATGTTAAAAAACGGTTACAGGATACCGTGTCTTGAATGCGGAAGACCCCTGTTTGTCCCGGAGATATTGCAACACAACGCAACGCCGGAGAATCTCGTCTCCTGGCTCGATAAATTCCAGAGTGACATAAATCTTAGGGCCGCGTTCGATCAAGGTTTCAAACGTTTAAGAGAAATGCTGGAGCCAGGCGCTTCCAGTCCTTCACCGGCAGATGCGCTAATTGAACTGATCTTGGAAAAGAATATTCGGTAGCCCAAAAAAGGAAAGGCCCAAATGTATGGTAGGAACATTTGGGCCCCTCAAGTCATTTAGAGTAGGTAGGTATCACTAAAGAAGACACCATTGTTTCGGACCGGTTCCGAAAAAAAAGATTTTTCCGAATTTTTCTATTCAGACGCTCCGGTAGGTATTACCGGTTCCAGAGCGCACAACAACTCACTGATACTTCTCAAAACTCGTCTAGGTTTGTGTAGAGCCAGTTCTTCCGCTGAAAAAAATGGCCCGGCGATCGCGTACGTGTCGATCCCGGCCGCTTTAGCTCCTTCTATGTCAATCGGAGCGTCTCCGACATAGATCGTGTTAATCTCCGACGAACCAACAGATTTCATGAATTCATGGAACATGTCGGGCGCTGGTTTCGCCTTAAAACCGTCCTCGGCCCCGATAATTGTTTTCATCTTGTGCGAAAAACCGAGATGATCAGCGAGTATTCTTGCGTATCGACCGCGTTTATTGGAAACAATTCCCTGTTTTAAAGATCCGTTGAGCCTTTTCAAAGTCTCCATGGCTCCTGGGGCCATGAAAGTTTTTTCAAGAAAGATTGTGTCATAGTAATCACGGAAAATCTTGATCCCAATTTCTTTATGTTCAGGTTTCAGATAAGACTTAACAAAGTCCATCAAGGACACGGACGTCAACCTGAGGACTTCCTGCACGGTCATTGTGGGGTAACCCAGTTGAGCGAACATATAGTTAAAGGCTTCCGCTATCGCATCTATTGATTCTATGAGCGTTCCGTCCAAATCGAACGCGACAGCTTCAATTTCTCGCGTCAGCGCATTGGGAGCCTCGTGAAACCCATCGATACTTATGGCGGGGATATTGTTCGTGACACAATAAAGAAACAGGTCCCCGATAGCCAGCACCATGTCGGCTTCCGTGGCTGCGTGCCGGTCAGACTCCCCGTCTCCGATCAGCACAATTTTGTCATATTCACTTCTGAAATTCCGAAGCGCTGACAACTTGCACGTTCCACATTTCCGGCAGGATGGGTTGAAATGGTTGGAACTAACACGGACCTTACCTTCATCATTCATGGTCAAGCTGTTGGAAATTATGTCAAGCCCGGTAATTCCATGTTTTTTGAAAAGAATCTTTATAGTCTCGTCAAAACCGTCCGAGACAATCTTTACGTCTATGTTCCTTTCCCTGGCCCACTTCAAAAATCTGGGGAAATGAGGGTCGAGTTCAGCGTGTTCCATCACAAAGCGTTCCAGATCGGCTCTAGTCATGTTCATCAGCGGGGCTAGAGCCTCGTAGACCCTTTTGGACCCAATTTCGCCTCTCATGTAACGCTTTACGTAATGTCGCCAGTGTGGATCGGAAATGTGGCTGCGAATAAGTCTGTTCACTGTGTCTTTTATAGACACAGTCCCGTCAAAGTCGCAAAGAATGAGGGTCTTTTTTTTGCTTGAAGAATCTTGAGCCGCCATGCGCTCAAGATTGTTTGGAAGTGTCATTATTAATCAATTATCTCACTTGAAATGGAGCCGGGCCGGTTGTGCGCCGTCAGGCTCGGTCTTTACTTGATACTAATTACCTCACATTCACGCAGCCCGTTGGGAGTGTGAACCTCGACTACGTCGCCGACTTCCTTTCCGATCAGCGCCTTTCCCACCGGAGAGTCCACGGATATTATTCCATTTGCAATGTCAGCCTCATCCTGTCCAAGAAGCTGGTATTTTTTGGCCTCATCGGTGTCCAGGTCCTGAATAGTGACATGAACTCCAAACACCACCCTGTCCGGAGTCGGCCGATTGGATATATCTATAACTTCTGAGCATGAAATTCTTTCCTGCAAATCCCTTATCCTGGTTTCGATCAGGGATTGTTTTTCCTTACCATACGTATATTCAGCGTTTTCCGAAAGATCACCGTGTCCTATAGCTATTTCGATTTCCTTTATCACAGATGGTCTTTCGACCCGAATCAACCTGTCCATCTCCTCGTTCAGTTTCTTTAAACCTTCAGCCGAGATTGGACGTTTCTGAGAACTCATATTTGCCATCCTTTTTTGGTGAACAAGGTGATCATTTTACCCGCAAGAGGTAGAATATTGATAGGACCTCTAACAGCCTGAGTCAAGAGAGAATCCCGCAATTGGGCCGATTCCTACATTTTCGCGCTGACAGTTTGGTTTTGTGACTTGTGGAGATCAAGGCAGTAAATGCGCACTGATTCCTGTAGAGTTCCCGCCGCAAGCGTGGCGCAATGCAGATCCTCTTCCGGAATACCCCCTACGGCTTCCTTGACAGCCATATAGTCTATATCGGCAATTTCCTCGGGAGTTTTTCCCAGAGCCAGACGAGTAGCGGCAGCCCCACATTCGCTGCTGAACTTGCAACCGTCTGTCCAGTAGCTGGCGTCTATAACTTTTCCCCTTCTAAATTTGAGGGAAATTTTCATCGAATCGCCGCAATTTCCCTTTGCAATCGCGACTGCGTCCGGTTCATCCATGGTTCCAAGGGTAGGGTTGAATTTGTTCAAAAAAAGGATCCATCCACTTAGCAACAACATCAAAACAGCGGCGCAGGCCACGATGGGGTACCAAGATACACCTGAAAACAAAACTGTAAAATCCATGCTGTCAAAACCATTACGTATTATTTCGGCTCGAAGAGACGCTCTCCTGACCGTTCCACGCCGTATCCTCCTAAAGAGGAAACGCGAGTTTTAAATGAATCGCTACCAAGTATTTCCAGAAGCTTTGTAACTTTTTCATCGTAAACATATTTCTTGGGCACTATGAAATCGTACTGTTCCGTGGCTACGGGTATAAAATCCAGTCCAAGGGCATTGGCCGCGGCTAAAACACCCATGCCAACATCGGCTACTCCGGATAGGACCGCTACAGCAACCGACGTGTGAGTATATTCTTCCATCTCGTAGCCCTTAATACTAGACTCGTCAATCTGCTCTTTTCTCAGGTAGAAATCAAGCAATACCCTGGTTCCTGCGCCTTTCTGCCGATTGACAAAGGTCACGTCATCTCTTGTTAGATCTTTAAAATTCCGTATGCCTTTTGGATTACCCTTCCTTACCATGAACCCCTGATCCCGCATGACACCATGAAAAACTTCGACGGGTATGTCAGGAATGAATTTCTTTATGTACGACCAGTTGTAAATTCCCGTATCCTCGTCAAGCAGGTGACTGGTCGCCATGTGCGCCGTATCGTTCCTGAGAGCCAGTAGACCACCCAGGCTCCCAACGTTGCTTGAAGAAACATAGATACCGTGTTTGATGAGTTCATCAGCCAGGCAATCAATAGTCAAATCGTGACTGCCTATGATTACCAGAGTCTTCTCGATCTGTTGTGGTTGATTCAGAAGGTCGACTCTGATCATCGAACCTTGCTCTATGCCTTCGACATTCGAAGGAATCCTGATAATCCCATCCGCCCTGGTAAGAGTAGTAATTGAGCCGGCGCCTCTAGGCAATGGCGCCGCTACCGTCCTGTCCCCTACCCTGCCCAGTTTAACTCTGAAGAATTCCTCTCGCCCGAGTTTGGATGGAATTTTCCGTGCCGAATACGCCTCCAGAGTAGGCCTGACGTCAATAGGAGCGCCAAGCATCTCGGCAATGACCGGCAATCCGAAAGTTTCAAAAGAAAATACGGCAGAAACAGGATAACCCGGGTTTCCAATAACTGGTTTACCATCGACAATTCCTAGAATCGTGGGCTTTCCCGGCATCATGGCCACCCCATGAACAAGCACTTCTCCTAGTTCATCTATGATTGCGGCTGTGTAATCCTCGCTGCCGGCAGATGAGCCCGCGTTTACAACAACCATGTCATACCCGGATTTTATGGCGGATTTTATCGCTTGCTTAATTTGGTCGTAATTATCGGGGAGTATTTCGCTTCTGTCCGCAATCGCTCCCGCGCGGGTAATAAGGCCTGATAGTATCCACGTGTTAAATTCTATCGTTTCCCCATCAACAGGAGATCTATCTTCCAAAACGGACGCAGGCACAAGCTCCGAACCCGTCGGAATCAACAAAACCCTTGGTCTCCGGTTTACATTGACCTGGGTAACTCCTCCGCAAAGCAACGCGCCCAGATCGTAGGCCGATATCACGTGGTGGCTGGGCAAGATCATTTCCGATTGAACGAAATCCTCACCGACTCGACGAACATTTTCCCAAGGCACCACTGCCTTATCAATTTCAAAGGTCTCATCACTCAAAAAATTGACGTGTTCGATCATGATTACCGCATTGGTCTTGTCTGGTATAGGACGTCCAGTATTAACGGGCCATGCGTTCTTGCCCATAAGAAAGCTTTTTGTACTTTCGGGAGACGCTCCAAAAGTTTCTGAAGCCTGAACAGCGAACCCGTCCATACCCGCAGTATGAAAATTTGGCGCTGATAGTTTTGCGTAAACTGGCTCGGAAGTGATCCGGCCTAAAGATTCAACTGTGAGAACCCTTTCGGATCCCGGAAAGCCGTTCCTGTCTAGACGCTCCAGAAAAGTTTCCAGGGCCTCCGCCGGGGGCTTCATGTCCAGAAAGATATTCCTTCTCAAAATCGTCTCCCATCCAGTTAGAAAATAAATACACCGTAACTGTTTGACCCTTGTAAAACCCTTCACAGTCCATGGGTATCTTCAAGTAACCGTGAGACCTCGACATGGCTGAGACCATTCCGGACTTGGCGATAAACGGAGTGGCCAAAAATTCATTGTCAGTTCTGGATATCCGTACTCGGACAAAGTCCAGTCGTCCTTCCTTGGATGACACATTGCGTGTCAGACTGGCCTTAATTTGTGGCCTCAGAAAGGGCTGAAAAGTATTCTCTCCCGCCAGGCGTCTCAGGATCGGAACAACAAACTGATCGAAACAAACGAGCGCTGAGACAGGATGGCCTGGTAAACCTATGACCGGCTTAGACCCAATGAGCCCCATAATTAGTGGCTTACCGGGAGACATTGAAACGCCATGCAATAAAATGTTTGAATCACGAGCCTCGGAGATCGCCTGAATGACATGATCCCTGCTACCCATAGAGCTGCCTCCAGAAATGATCACAACATCACCCTGCTCCAGGCCCGTGCTTATCATGGATTTTACGGATTTTAGAGTATCAGCGGCCAGTCCTATCCATAAGGGCTTGCCGAACGCTTCTATAATCGCGGCGTTAAGGGAATGCCTGTTGACATCCCGGACACATCCAGGGGGCGGCGTTTCGCTTGCCGGAGTTATTTCGTCTCCCGAGCTGATAAGCGACACCATGGGCACACGATGAACCTTGACCTTCATGATCCCTAGGGACGCAAGTAGTCCTACATCCTGAGGCCTTAGTCTCAAACCGGAGTTGAGTAGAGTTTCACCTTTACGATAGTCTTCGCCTTTGCGGGCCATGTTGTCAAAAGGGGCTACACCTTTGAAAACTTCAATCGTATTCCCTCCCAACTCTTCCGTGTGTTCTATCATTACTACTGCGTCCGAGTTAACCGGAAGCTCGCCTCCCGTCCAGATCTTTGCAGCTTCGCCTCGCTTAAGTTTTAGGTTGGGCGATTCCCCCATGGCGATCTCCCCAATAACAGTAAAAAGCGAAGGGGAACTCTCGGTGGATCCGAAAGTATCAATAGATCGAACGGCGTATCCGTCCATGGTAGTCCGGTTAAATGTAGGCGCGTCGTCGTGGGCCCTCACGGATTCGGAAAGAACCCTGAAGAGGGCTAAGTCAAGATCAGCATGTTCTGATTCGAGAGCTTTAACTAGATGTAACTTGGCTCTTGCCTCGCCTGGAGACACAACTCGAAAAAATGGTTTTAACATATTGCAAATTCACAGTTTTACATATTTTTTAGAATAGTCACTGTTAAAGTATATCAATCGAAGCCCCTTATGTCAAAATTGACCGGAGTATGAAAGAAGTTGCAAGAAGCCATTATTACAAAATTCCGACTTTCATCTCGAAGATGTGATGGTGTTTTGTTATGTTTGTGTGGAAGCTCTTCAAATTTTGATTGGGAAAGAAACCCCTTCAGTCGTGGTAAAACCATAAAGGTCGGTGAAACAGCATGACCAACGTTTGGATAATTCGCCCAGGCGCACTGGGCGACACGCTTTTAACCTTACCCCTGCTTTTTTCAATTAAGAATGCTGATGAAAAAGCAAATGTGACTCTTTTGGGTTCAAGAGCTTACCACGAGATTATCCCACCAGAATTTAATTTTAAATCCGTTGATCACAGAGACTATTCATGGTTGTTCCAACCGGATTCATTCGGGGAACACCCAAAGGAGAAACCTTGCGATATCGCTTACGTAATACTGAAGCGTCCGGATGCGGTTGTCGCAAATCTCAAGAGCTGCGGGGTCGACGACATACATATCGCGACACCGATTCCTGAACCGGGTGTCCATCTAGTCCAAACATTATGCTCTCAACTCGGCGCTGCAATCCCCCCACGTCATCCGGTCCTCAATGGGAACCAGCTTGGAAAACGCGAAAATATCCTCTGGGCGCATCCTGGAAGCGGAAGCGCAAAAAAAAACGTACCGCTGAGTGTTTTTAGGTCGTTGTCAAAAAGGCTTCGTGAGACCACTGGATGCGAAATCGTCGTAACCTTGGGAGAAGCTGACGAAGAACTAAAACGAGAAAAGGAATGGGAACTGTGGATCGCCGAAAGCCGGCCGGTTGTGCTGGAAAACCGATCACTCAAACAGATATGTGATCTTATGTCCCACTCCGGATTCTTTATGGGAAACGATTCCGGCATGAGTCACCTTGCTGCGGCCCTGGGGATTTTCTCAATCATCTTTTATGTGAGTACGGATCCGGCGCAATGGGGGCCATGGGTTCCAGCGCGCCAAACGCTAATTTTTGATTGCAGTCGGGTTTTTTCTTGGTCTTTGGTTCAAAATCAAATTGAGCGAGCGGTGCAAACTACCCTCGAACGGCAGTAGCCCATTGGCATATATTACATTATATCTCAGTTATTTCAGTCTATTATAGCTAATTTATAATATAATATCTTAAATTATATAGCGCGCAGCTTTTGTTTATACGGTCTAACGCGCTTTAATTTTGACGCGTTCGTTTAATTTTTTTATTAGTCTTATTTTATTCCTTTAAATCCATAAGATAGACTATTTATATAAGGTATTACACTAGCTTAGGTATTTTCAATACATCATATAATTTCTAGCTTTTTATAATAACTCCTCAAAAGAGTTTATTTTTTTGTTGACAAGCTTAAGCCTATCTGTAAAGTGCACCCTTAACAAAACGTTCTCCTGGGAGGGAGGGTATGATGATTAGGAAACCCCGTATAGTACTGGTATGTCTATGTTTGTTCACTGCGATCTTCACGGCTCACGCCATGGCCTGGAATTTCCTCCAGGCGGCCGCCACAAACGACGCCCGTGAAAATCTACTCATTCCGACCTCGCCTCAAGCTAAGGCGATAACAAAGGTCAAGCCGCAACCAATAGTAAAGTGCAGACCGCCCTTTGGATTCCAGCAGGGACTTCAAACCATGGCGGCTCAAACACTGCCGCCCGTTTTACCCGGGGTGAAACTTCGGGGATGGAATTTGGAAGCCCAGGCTATGTTCGCTCGAACAAAAGGCAAAGCCATCTTTTGGAACAACAACTACGGCTATAACTATAACTATTTGAATGGCCAGCCGGAAGTCGACTTTAACACCGCCTTAGGAATTCCGGATCACACCGTAATAGGGTCATTCACCGCCAAATACAGGTTCCAACCTCGTTGGTCCGTTAAGTACTCCATAATGCCCACAACCATCAATGGCGGTGGTGGTGACGGCTCTGGCGGTTGGGGCGGCACATGGAATTATCAAGGTCAAGGCGCTAGATCCAAATGGGAGAGACTGTATCAGCAGATAGGGCTTGTCTATGACCCCATATTGACACCCACATCCAGAGTCGGGATCTTTGCGGATTACGTCAGACTCAATGAAAGAGTCAGCGTTTTTCAGACGATGTCAGGCACAGGCGGATTCACATTTGACAATGATTTGAACATGGCCATGGCCGGCGTTGAAGTTGAAAAAATGCTCAAGTTCACCCGTCTTGCGAGTGTCCTTTCCCTGGAGTGTAAAGCAGGGATCGCATTCTGTGATGACGCGTTCGGTTCCGACATGAGCACTGGCTTGAAATACAGCATACCCATGAACAATGGTCGTTCCGGGTTCCTCAAAGGCGGTTACAGGTATCTGACCTACAAGAAGAAATATAGCGACGCCAAGATGATCGATACTTGTATGGACGGTGGTTATGTCGAGATGGGATTTGTCTTCTGATCTCTTGCAATGAATTGTAAGGCCGAGTGCGGAGGGCGCTCGACTGAAACGAATTTTTCAAAGGGCCTAAGGGAAGAAATTACTTAACGCTCGACCGGGTCCTCAGGCCCCTTCCCTCCCAGCTCGACTAACCGGTCGAGCTTTTTTCTTTTATTGACCTGTCTTTTGCGGGCCTCCCTGGTGTATTATTTTCTTAGTTAAAGGTCCAAGACGCATGAAACCGGCCAATCTCAATATTTTGCATTTCATTCGTGAAAAACCCGGTACCTTGAGACGAACTCTACTGGAGACTTTCGACCTCACGGAATATCGTTTCAACCGAATTCTGAGAAACCTGCAACGAGAATTTCCCGATTTGATTTTTCCATGGAGCGATGATCATGGAGTATGGGCTGTAGAACTAGACAGGTCCCGATGTCTCGGCGTGAACTGGTTGGGGCCCCTCAGTGGGGGCTATTCACAGTGCATTGAGGAGCCTGGCTTTGCTGACGGCAGGTGTCATGAACACTCCGAATGTGAAAGCCCGGAAATGATTGCTTTTATGAGAAGACTGGCCTATTTGTTGGGTCCGACAGAGCCAAATCCCATGAATCTAATGAGCCTGGGGATTGTCCAGATTGAAGAACTGTTCGAAACCCTAAAGAGAATTACGCCTCTAACTAACTTCGAGTTTCATTCCAGATACCGATTGGTAAAAATTTTCGCGTCGGCTCACGCTACGTTGAAATGGAAAAAACGACGACGTGAGAAATTCTCGGACTTTAGAATTCCTCCAGAGTTTGAAGCTAGACACAGGTCGTCTTCCATAAATCCTTTTGAATATTCATTGAAAAGTCTTTTCTCCATGTTGGAGATCCCCACGAATTCAAATCGTGAACAGACACTTAAAGCATGGAAGCGACTGGCGCGGCTACATCATCCGGATGCGCAGGGAGAAAAAGCAAACGAAGACAGGATGAAAGAGCTGAATATGGCTAAAGATCGAATCTTCAGAATAAGAAGGTGGGATTAACGCAGTGAATAATAATACACAACAAAAAAGGGACTCCAACGAGTCCCTTTTTTTATTTTTCTGGAAACAACGTTCTACCAGTAGTTTCCGAACACTCCCTCACCCGGAGACGCCATCATGGATGACTGGACACCGGAATTGGTTTTCTTGCTCATCGGAGACATGCGCCTTGGAGCCCCATAGCCCACTGGTCTCATGGGCGGAGCCATGCCGTATGCCGCCGGAGGCGGACCACATTTGACCGGACCACACACAGGGGGAGGACACGGAGGTGGGCCACACATAGGTCTGGGCGGGCCGCAGCAGGGATTCGGACTGCAATCGAACGCGTCAATGACTTTGTCAACCAGTTTGAAGGGTAGAGCCACCACACCGGTAACCAGTCTAAATGCCCCTGAAAATATTTTCGCGACAGGATTGGGCTCACACGGGGGGGCGCATGGAGGAGGCCCACATGGGGGTGGACATGGGGGCGGCCCACAATAAGGCTGGGGACCACACATAGGAGGCCCACACATGGGTGGCACCTTGCACACCGGCCCGCCGGCAAAAACCGGACCCAGCGTCAGCGCGAACATAACCGCAACCGCAACAACAGCGCCGACAAACATTCTTGCTTTCATGCAACAACTCCTTCCGAAAAATCCCCCGGAAACTCCCTTACACCCCTCCGAGAGACAGATAAAACAAATTTATAATTTCCTTGCAAAGCACTCTATCAAAAAATATCCTCAGATGTCAACCCCGAAAATCATTACGAACATCAATTAATAAATATTTATAACTCTACGCCATTAATTAGCATTTTCCTCCCAAACAGCTTCCGGGTCGTGGGGCGCTGCGTCAGGCCGGTTGGGATATCCAACCTTGCCACACCCAAAATCCAATGAAGCTGTAGGTCCCAGAGAGACAACAATATTCTGAAATAATTCTCCGGATTTCCGCTCTATAGTTGTTACCCACGAATCCACTATGGCGTCGTGATTCTTGTCAAACCTGAAATCACCTCTCAGCCCATGAATCTGACAATCGGCGACAAATTTAAGAAGAGTGTCAAAATCCTCGAGCGCCAAGAAATTTTCATGGACCGAGTTGTCCACGATTTTCGCGATATCGAATCCTTCTGCGGCGCGTGAAATGGAAAGTTCCATTTCCCCGAAAAGCGACGTCACTTTTTGCCTGAGCGATTCCTGATTGAGCACATTTGTCAGCGTAGGAACGCCAAGGAAGCTTACAGCGTTCGGATCTGTTCTTTTGGGGAAGCTTGTGAGGGTTTCAGGACCTATGACAGTCTTTCCTATCGCGCTATCTTTAGATCTCGCGGTATTCAGAAAGAGTTTCGCCGATTCATTCTTAAAAGCCGCAAATACAACATCAGCGTTCGAGTTTTTTATCGAAGAGATTATCGATTGTAGCGAAGCTAAAGAACCATCCGACATTGCCCTATCCGCAAAGGCGCCTCCGGCTCTTTCGAATCCAAACGCGAAGAAATCGCACTTCTCGTTACCATTGAGGTCGTCATCGCCTGTTATAAAAACAGTGGCGCCTGCGTTCTGAACTGCCCAGGGCGCCAGAGGTTCAGAACTGACATAGTTGTTGGCGCAAACTCTGAACACGTTGGGTTGGCAATACTCCCCCGCTGTCAGCTTCACCGAACGGTTGGATATGAACAGCAGGACCTTTGCGCCTGAACATTTTTGAATAATCTTTTCGGAGTTCTCGACATCGGCCAATAAAGCTATAAAACGGACATTTTTGGCGCTGATCCACTCATCGATGGTCTTCTCCAACTCATCAAAATTACCCCCAAAGGGTTTCCTAAAAATATCAACAGGGCATGACCCTTTTTCGCCGAAGAAAAGATCGAACCCTACCATTAGGGACTTGGCCTCGATTTCCAATTCTCCTGATTCAGGGTAAATAAAGCCGATCTTAATTCGGTCTTCAGCGCTATCTGACCACGCCCGTGATTTCGACAAAAGCAGCGCTGAAGTCAAGACGCCTGATACAATAAATTGCCTTCTTGTAAATATACCCACTTCTAGTGAACCCCACGCCTTGAAAAACATCCCAGACGAGACATCAGCCTAGTTTCGTTTTTGCGTTTTTCATGTTCTTTCATATGTTGGTAATCAACCCTGAGAGGACCTCACGTGGGTCTTCTCAATAAAGAGTCACTAACAATTTTAGTTCCCGGATGTGCAGCGCATCCTATCCGAAACGACCCCGACTGTAAAGGACAGTGTTGGACCAGATTTATCCGTCAAGTTTGAAAACAAATTCAACAATCGGCAGTTGGAAGGGATGAGTTTGCAAGGAAAAATTCGGGAAGGACTGACGTGACCTGGAAGGAAATCCTCCCAGTCTGGGTCGACCGGGAGGACGGACGAATTCTATCAGCGATAAGGCCGAACCATGGGAGAGCAAACCGGAGCTGGAGCAGGAGCGCAAGAATAGCGGCTCTTCCTGATCATCTTCCGAGGCGGAGCGCAAACAGGCGGTGGGCATTCCATCCGCACTGAAAGAACCCTGCAGCTTCTTGGAGCAAATGAATCTTGCGAACATTTTACCACGGCCATCTCAGTAGCGTGACCTGGAGTGGGGCCAATGCCCTGATAAAGAGCGCCACGAAAATTCTTCGCTGTGGCTACGAACAGAGCCTCGGAACTTTCCGGTACAACCGCGGTAATGACTAGAGCCAATATCGCCAGCAATAATACGGATTTCTTCGACATCGTATACCTCCAAATTATAATTTAACTATAAGTTCTTTCAATTCCTAAACGACACTACCGAATTTTAAAAGTTTCATATATCTGACATCCTTAGCGCGGTAGATTTACCGTATCAGATTAAACTAAAAATGACAAGTCAAAAAAACATTCCTAATTTTAGCCACATACAGTCTCAGTTGTCAAAATGACACCTTGTGGGCGTCTTTTCACAACCCAACATTCGGGTTGCTTCTTCAAGCCGCTTCAACCACATCTTCATAGTTTTGTCAACTATTCGGATCTTTGAAACTTGGCTGTCCGGTCGCCTCGATAACACTGTTCCAAATTTTCCCCTTGAGATCAACCTGCTTGCGGCCCGTGGTCACAATCTTTAACGGGACACAAACAAATTCCTCGGCCCAACTCCCCACCATAACATTGGTTTTTCCCGCCAAACCCACATGAACCGCATTCTGGCCAAGAAAACCGCAGAACACTGAATCCTCCGACGTGGCGGGCACTGATCTGATAGTGTAGCCAGGATCGATATACTTCAAGTTTATTTCAATGTCTTTTTCTTTAAAATACATTTGGATCCTGTCCCTGAGGTAGAGACCGATATCACCTAGAACCTTGTTGCCGGAATTGTCAAAGCCATCGACTCCACAATACTTTTGTCCGGCTCCTTCGGCTACAACGATAACCGAGTGTTTCTTTTCCGCAATTCTTTTTTCCAGTACGGCGAGAAAACCATGTGGTCCATCCAGATCAAAATCCGATTCGGGAATAAGCACAAAGTTTGCGTATCGTCGATCGAGGGCCGCACTGGCCGCAATGAAACCTGATTGACGCCCCATCAGCTTGACCAGACCGATGCCGTTTGGCGCCCCATTGGCCTCAACGTGAGCACAACCGATTATTTGGGAGGCGCAGCTTACTGCGGTGCTGAAACCAAAGGAACGAGAAAGGTATAGTATGTCGTTGTCAATTGTCTTTGGTATCCCAACAATACCGATCTTCGCCCCTCTGTCCGCTATTTCTTCGCAGATCCTTTCGGCTGCCCTGAATGTGCCGTCTCCTCCGACTGTAAACAGCAAGCCCACGTTCATTCGCTCCAGGGCGTCTACAATTTCACTTATCTTTTGATGACCCCGAGATGATGAAAGAATAGTGCCACCCAGTTCATTGATTTGAGTAACCCTGTCTGGAGTCAATTCAAGAATAGGGTGTCTATATTTTGGGATAAAGCCCTGAAAACCATATCTTATACCAAGGATGTTCTTGACCCCATAGGTGTGATAAAGCGTGAGGACTATGGAGCGTATGACATTGTTCAACCCCGGACAGAGACCGCCACAAGTAACTATTGCGCATTTGAGCTTACTCAGGTCAAAATAAATCTTTTGCCGTGGACCGGCTTTCAAAAAGGCGGTCGGCGGCTTTCCTTGTCTGAAGGATTCTTCGACTGCGTCGGCCGACAAATTGTATAAAACTCTTTCGGCGTCTCCAACCCAGTCGACGTGGCTCAACGGGGTTTCGATCTTACATTCGCCCAAGGATTCAACTGTTGTTTCCATACTGATTTTCTCTTGCGACCGATCGGTTGTTAGAACGCGCCTTTCACATCTATACATTGAATCGGAATAACATTATGTCACCATCTTTGACAACGTAATCACGTCCTTCCAGACGGGCTTTTCCTGCCTTGTGCGCGGCGGTCATGGAACCGGCGCTCTTAAAATCATCATATGCGACTACCTCGGCTCGGATAAAACCTCGTTCCATGTCGGAATGCACACTTCCGGCCGCCTTAACCGCTGTTCTTCCCTTTACGAGACTCCAGGCCCGCACTTCCGGTTCGCCCGCCGTGAAAAAAACGATAAGATTGAGGAGTTCGAATGATCGTTTAATGATTCTCTCTTTGGCGCCTTCTTCCAGAGACAGGTCCTCAAGAAATTCAGAGGCTTCTTCGGGAGTCATTCCGGCTAATTCAGCCTCCATATCGGCATATAACCAGTCAACTCCGACATTAGGATGCCCGCCTGTATGTTGACTCAATTCTTCCAGAACCGCTCGCGCCTCTTCAGGGCTCTTGTTTTCACCGGTGTTCAACAGGATAAGTTGAGGTTTAGCCGAAAGAAAAGCGAATCCACGGAGTTTATCGTGGCTCTCAATCTCTTTCATCAGTCTTAACGGCTTGGCTTCGTTGAGCAAATCCCTCGCCTGTGAGAGAAGTTCAAATTCTTCGGCCAGATCTTTCCTTCCCTTACCAAGATCCTTGTTAACCCGCTCCAGTCGCTTCTCAACTATAGACAAGTCCGATAAAATCATTTCCTCTTCTATGGACCGGTAATCCTTGAGTGCCGTGGGTTTCCCAACCGACATTGAATCGAAAAAACGAATACATATTACCAGTGCGTCGAGGGGACGAATAACCGTGAGAAACTTGTCCCCCAGCGAACTTCCCTTTTTACCCTCACCGGTTATTCCGGCAATATCAAGATATTCAACATGAACCGGCGTGATTTTTTTAGGCTTATGATATTGAGTCAGGAAGTCCAGACGGGGGTCTGATACTTTGACGACGCCCAGAGCGGGCTCCAGACGATTTCTTTGGTCACCGAGAGTCAAGCCACCGGTGAGAGCCCTGAACAGAACGGTCTTCCCGGCCCCCGGCAAACCGATTATTCCAAGTTTCAATTAACTGCCACCCTCCCAACAATATTGTTCAAGCAAACTATTTTGGCGCCTGAGTGAAACGAATGTAAAGCCGAACGTTGCGGCTGTCAACTTTGGCGGGAGCCGGAGAATCCGATTCCAGAGATCTGGCTCCGACTTCAACCGCTCCATGGTTCACTAGGGCTGAGGTAAGATCACCATACCTGTTTGAAGGAATGATCACTCCCACCAATGTTTCCCCAAGGGGGCCTTTGAATTGTTCGTCGATTAGTTTGCCTTGAATGCCGGGTAGGATATCTTTGAGGGTTTTGAGGGCTAGGTCGATTTGAGGACTTTCTACTGTCAGGTTGTCTGCTCCTATCTGATCAGCGACTGTTGGAAAACGCCACGCCACTGAGGAGGAACGTAGGCGCCCAGTTCCATCATAAGGCACATACGCGCGCGAAAACGGCGCGGCCTGAGGAGCGAAAGGAGCGGAAGCTACTACTTGAGGCTGGGCCGGCAATGAAACCACTTCTACAGGAGCTGTTTGGGCAGGACTTTTAGCTTCAAACGCCGTTTTCCCTAGCTGGGCGACTTCCGGGGTCGCATAATTATAGACGAAAAAACATAGAACGGTAACAAACGCTAGTGACGCGGCTCCAACTGGAACAGGCGCTGTCGGGATGGAATTTAGCAGATTTTTGATTTGGGATAGTATCGATTGGAAAGGTGAGGGGTTTTGGTCAATTCTTTCATTAACACGCCTCAAAAAATCATTTGGAGGCGCAACCTGTTCAAGGTTGGCGAGCGCTTGAACGGTAACTCCGTACCACTTGAAATCTTCCCGACACGCCGGGCAGGATTCTAAATGATCCTTAACCATCTTTTCAGTTTGCGCGTCAGAATCTCCCTCATAAACCACACCGAAATAATCGGCAATCCGCTGGCAATCAATCATGACAGGACCTTCTTCAGTTTTTCTTTAACTACCATCCGCGCTCTATGCAGACGGGATTTCGTAGTTCCTTCCGGCAAATTTAACATTCGGGCGATTTCATCATAAGAAAAGCCCTCAATGTCTCGGAGGATAACGATTTCTCTATGATCCGGTTCAAGCTCATCAATAGCTTCGAGGACCGCTTGACGGATTTGATTTCCCGACAACAGATCCTCAGGATTGGCGCTCTGATCTGGAAAAGCTCTCTGAGATTGATCACCTTCATCGTCTGTTTCAGATGATCCTCTATTAGTGAAAAAACCACGGCGTTTTAAATACTTAAACCTGTTTTTGCCTCGATTCGTCGCAATCTGGAATAGCCAGGTCGAAAATTTTGAATCACCTCTAAAACTCTTAAGGTTCTGATATGCCGCTGTGAAAATTTCCTGGGCCAAATCGTTGGCCTCCTCGCTATCACCGACAAAGCGATAGGCGACACTGTAAACCTTTTTCTGATATTTGGTGACTAATTGATTGAAAGCCTCCCTGTCGCCACGCGCGCACCGTTGAACCAATTCCTCGTCGTCATCATTAACCGGAGTCGAATTGCCGGTAAACGCTACACTTGCTATGGTCAGACAAATTAAATTTAAAATTGTTTCAAGATTTAGAGTCACGGGAGGATTATTTATCTCCGATCAATATATCCGTGAAAATTATGGTAGTTTGGGTTCAAAGTCAAGAATTAAGCTCAGGAAACTATTTCCGACGGTCAACGGTCTTGATTTGAGACGATTTTGCAATTTAGTTCTTCTTAGAAACTTGATATTCGGTCTTTATTGCTTGAATATACCTGTTTAATCGAGTAAAAAGAATGGTTCTAAGCACGATTTGAGCCTATTGAGGCTTTGTCCATAATCGTTCATATATAGAAATAGCATTTTGGAGGACGGAATGAAACTATCCAGAAGGGTCACTGAAACACAGCCCTATTTGTTTCATCTGATTGATGAGAAAAGAAAGGCTGCTCAAGAGCGCGGAGTGGATGTGATCTCCCTTGCAATAGGGGATCCTGACATGCCGACACCGAATTTCGTCCTGGATCTCATGAATGAGGAAATGCGAGCCCCCCGCAATCATCAGTACCCCAGTTATAAAGGTGAGCCTGATTTCTGTGAACTTGTCGCGAACTGGTTTGAAAAACGATTCGGCGTGAAACTGGACGCCCAAAATGAGATCATGGCCACGATAGGCGCCAAAGACGCTGTGTCTCATTTGCCCTTTGTATTCATCGACCCTGGTGATTCAGCGCTAGTCACTGATCCGGGGTATCCTGTTTATGAAGCCGCTATTGGTTTTGCCGGCGGGAGACCGGTCCGTGTGCCGCTTGTTGAGGAAAAAGGTTTCTTGCCGGACCTATCCGCTATTCCTGCTGATGTGGCAGGAACCGCCAAGTTTATTTTTGTAAACTATCCGAACAATCCAACAGCCGCTGTCGCAGACATTTCTTTTTTTGAAGAACTGGTGTCTTTTGCCAAGAAATACGACCTTGTCATCCTTTCGGACAACGCTTATTCTGAAGTGTACTTTGAACCGGAAGACAAACCGATAAGCATCATGCAAATACTCGGAGCCAAGGACCTTTCAATAGAAATTCATTCCTTTTCCAAAACTTTTAACATGACGGGATGGAGAATCGGGTTCGTCGTCGGTTCAAAAGATTTGATCCAGGCTGTCCTGACGCTGAAATCAAATTTCGACTCGGGTGTTTTCATGGCGATCCAGAGGGCCGC
This sequence comes from Desulfomonilaceae bacterium, assembly GCA_041662605.1. NCBI lineage: Bacteria > Pseudomonadati > Thermodesulfobacteriota > Desulfomonilia > Desulfomonilales > Desulfomonilaceae > Desulfomonilaceae bacterium. The sequence goes on along the minus strand of JBAZSD010000023.1, from coordinate 40,963 downwards.
CGCCAGAGCCCTGAACCATCCGGACGCTCCATTATTCAATCGGGACAGGACTCAATTGTTTAAAAACAGGCGAAACATTATCGCCAAAGCCCTTGAGGAATTGGGATTCAAGTTCAATCTGCCCAGAGCGAGTTATTATTTCTGGGTTCGTATACCTGAGGTATATTCATCCTCAGTCGTGTTCTGCGCTGATTTACTTGAAAGACAGGGCCTGGTAGTTACTCCCGGGGTCGGTTACGGACCCAGTGGGGAAGCTTTCTTCAGGATTTCAATGACCTCATCCGATGACAAAATCGAAACGGGTATGGAACGTCTCAAAAATTTTGTAAAGGGATTATAATGAAAGCCACTCTTGTTTTGGCCGACGGTGAATTCTTTATTGGAACCGCAATGGGCGCCTCGGGCGAAATAGTAGGTGAAGTCGTCTTCAATACGGCCATTACCGGCTACCAGGAAATTTTAACTGACCCGTCATATCGCGGCCAGATCGTTACCATGACTTACCCACATATTGGTAACACGGGCGTGAATTTCGAGGACAACGAGTCTGTAAATCCTTTTCTTGCCGGTTTCATTGTTAAGGAACACTGCGCTTCGCCCAGCAATTGGAGACGAAGAGAAGATCTGGATGATTTCCTCAAGAGATTTAATGTAATTGGTATCCAGGGAATAGATACAAGAAAACTCACGAGAAACCTAAGGGAGACCGGCGCTAAGAAAGGTATTATTTCAACCGAAGACCACGACGTTGGCAGTCTGCTCAAAAAGATGAGAGATTATCCGGACATTGAAGGGATTGATCTTGTAAAAGAAGTCACTTGCAGTAAACCGTACGAATGGAGTGAAGGAACCTGGCGATGGAATTCTCATCCATCCGCGTCGCAGAATAAATTCAAGGTAGCCGCCCTGGATTATGGGATCAAACAGAATATCTTGAGGTTGCTCGTAGACTCGGGCGCACATGTTAGAGTTTTCCCGGCCTTCTCTACGGCGGAAGAGATACTGACATACGATCCGGACGGGATCTTCCTGTCCAATGGCCCCGGTGACCCTGAAGGAGTCCCTTACGTGATTGAGACCGTGAGAAATCTTATAGGGAAAAAACCAATTTTTGGCATCTGTCTAGGTCACCAGATTTTAGGGCTGGCTCTAGGCGGCCGCACTTATAAGCTCGGGTTTGGGCATCACGGGGCAAATCACCCAGTGCGAAGATTGGACACTGGCCAGGTTGAAATAACTTCACAGAACCACAATTTTGCCGTAGATCCTGATACTCTTGAGGGTGAGTGCAGGGTTACTCACGTTAACCTTAACGACAAAACCAATGAGGGCATGGTCCACAGAAAATATCCCCTCTTCTCCATCCAGTATCATCCGGAGGCTTCCCCCGGGCCTCATGATTCCAGATATCTGTTTGAACGATTCAGGAAGATGATTATGGAATCCTGATCTCTAGGTTTGCGTTTTAGGGAAAGGAATTCCTTCGTCGTCGAACCTTTGTTTTATCTTTTCTGTGGTGTCAAACTGAACCCTCCAGTGATCGGAGGACTTGACCCACAACCTCAACATCACTTTGACACTGTTCTCACCAAGTGACTGAATGGCGATGATAGCTTTTCGTTCTTTGAGAATCCGTTCATCTTCATCGATAATATTCTGAAGCGTTTCACGGACTTTACGGATATCCGCTTCGTAACTCACTCGAATTGGTATTACCAATCGTCTAATATCCTTCATGGAATAATTGATGATCTGGTTCGACGTGAGTCTGGAATTCGGCACGATAACAATCAAGTTGTCGGGTGTCCGAATCTGGGTATTTATTAGCTCAATCTTTTCGACCGTTCCCTCGGTTTTACCAACTTGTATATAATTGCCCACGCTGAATGGTCGAAAAAGAATCATTAACAAGCCGGCGGAGACATTTGCAAGATGTCCCTTGATGGCGAAACCAATAGCAAGACCGGTAGCGCCGACCAGGGCTATCAGTGAACTGTTCTCGACCCCGAGCCTGTGCAACACTTCAATGCCGATAAAACCGTACAGGATGACCTGAACAGCGTTGTCAACAAAATGAACAATGGTTAAGTCCACGTTTTTTGACACTAGTAGCCGGTTCAAGGTATTTGCCAGCCACCTGACCAACCTAATTCCTACTAAAACTACTATTACGGCAATAACAACATTCCACGCGAAAATGCCCAACGCCTCCCAAACGTGCTTATCAGCCAGTTTCCACATAGACATCGTCCTCATCTTTTTTTGGATTAAATAACGTCGTTCTTCAACCGTCAGAAGATGAAGTAACCCAAGAAAAGCCCCAAATTGTGAAGCAGGATAAATTTCAGAATATTTTACAGGCCCAGCGGTATATTTTTTCTGCGGCTTTAAAATGCTGGGGTGTATTCAATACCACAACAACATGTTCACGGTTGTCATCTTTGAATAGCGCCACGATGCACTTGCCGGCCAAATTAGTGAAACCGGTCTTAGCGCCCGCTACTGGTAGGTCGGTCCTTAGCAGTTTGTCATTTGAAACAAGGTGGTATTCATGGGGTTTCGCATTGAGAGATTTCATCACGTAGGACTTGGAACTGGATATTTGAGCGATAAGAGGATACTTGAAAGCGTGGTTTGCTAATCGGGCCACGTCTTCGGCAGTCGCGACATTTGGTCTCTTACCAACCAGTTCACGACCGTCTTTTCTGCCAACCACAAATTTTTCATCCAAACCGCTGGGGGTATAAATTTTCACGTGGCTCAGACCGAGTTCCTGCGCCTTCCGGTTCATGGCCTCTATAAACGCTGTCCTACCGCCTTTGGTATACGCTCGCGCAAGAGCTTCCGCGCAATCATTCCCGGATTCTATGAGCATGCCGTGCAGAAGGTCTCTTATTGTAAACAGGTCCCCGGGTCTAATTCCGATAACATGTTTTTCGACTTCCCTAATGTCAGCCGGTGTTTCCACAATCGCGTCCAGATCCATGTTGTCAATGACTGTCATCGCTGTCAGGAGCTTCGTAATGCTGGCGATTGGCAATGGCGCGGACTCATTTTCGGCAAGCACCACCTTATTTGATGATTTGTCAAGGCATAACATGGCCTTGGCTTTCACCTTCGGTTGAACGGGGATTCCATTGGAAACCGATCGGGTGGCAATATTGGAATAAGCCTTGGGGGTCGTCAAAGATTTGTGGAGATGAGTGAATTTGTTACGCGCAGGCGCAAGAGCGGGGACTACAACCCCTGATATTTGTGGGACGCCCTTACCGTTTCTCACAAGAGACGCAACATTATTGAGATAGTTTTCGTTGTTTTGGGGCTGGAAAGCGAACGCGTGGGAGCCAACCAATAAGATTAAAAAAATCTGGAAAATGAGTTTCAAAGCCAAAATGGCCGTCTCCGTTAGTTTTTAATTACTTGACTTAGCAGAAAAAGACCATGATTCGGATAGAATAAGACATTAATCTCTGATAATTGCTTTGGTTTATCATATAACCAATAATATTTAGGAAGGTCTCCCCTGTCAAGCTAAACCGACGCGTCTTTAGCCTAAAAAGTAAATTTCAGGGAACCTCGACTCGTCAGAAAGCGCCGTTCGCTCTCAAGGAACATGGGCCTTGAAAGCATTCGGGTATGGGAGAAAAGTCCTTTTCTATCAAAGCGTATGCGCTATGATTATGAATTGATTCAAAGGTTTCGGCCTCGATTCTATACCATGGGAAATTGCTTTTCTCACGCAAGCGAGTAACTGCCGCCCGGACCACATCCTCTACAAACATTGGATTTTCATAGGCTTTTTCGGTCACGTATTTTTCGTCGGGTCTTTTTAGCATTGAATAGATCTCAGAACTGACCGACGATTCCACTATTTCAATGATCTCTTCTATCCAGAAGAATTTCTTAAATCTCAACTGAACTCTAACAATTCCTCGCTGATTGTGAGCGCCGTAATCGGAAATTTCCTTGGAGCAAGGGCACACCGTGGTTACAGGAACTTCCAGGCCCACTATCAAGTCAAAACGGTCCGCAAGCGAGCCTCGCATGAAACACGTATAGGACATGATACCGGGAGTGGCTGTAACAGGCGCGTTTTTCTCCACGAAATATGGGAATTCCACATTCATGTGAGCGCTTTTCGCGTGGAGTTTATCCTTGATCTTTTCCAGGACTTCCTGGAACTTTTCCATGGATATTTCACCTCTATATTCATTAAGAACCTCAATAAACCGACTCATATGGGTTCCCTTGAACTCCTGAGGCAAGTTGACAAAAAGATCAAAGAGGCCAACTGTGTGTTGTAAGCCTTTTCGGCGGTCCTTAACGGATATTGGATACCTGAGGCCCCTGACACCGACCTTGTCGATTGGCACGTTTCGTCTGTCAGGCATGCTTTGGACATCCGGAATCGAGCAATTTTCCACTAAAGTTACCTCTCGAGGGCATAAATTGACTAATGAATAGGAACCTGGCTTCATTCTCTAATGTATCTCGCAATCGACGTATCGGATTCCCATACACCGACGCTGTAGAGTAGAGCGGCATGCCCTTCCAGACAGCGTTCCACTTCGAAAAAAATGAAAGCCGCTATATTTTCAGCGGAAGGTTCTATTTCATCAAACGGCTTAATTTCATTGAGAAAGTTATGATCAAGCCGTTCAAGAATTTCATTGGTGATGCTCTTGAGAATCCCAAAATCTATGACCATACCGTCCGACTTGGTCGAAGAAGCGCGAGCTGTCACATGAACCTTATAATTGTGTCCATGGAGGCGTTCACATTTACCCTTATATTGACGTAACTTGTGTGCTGCAGCGAAACTGGAAATTATCTCAACCTCGTACATGGCCTCATCTCCGGGAGCTTAAAGATCTTTAATAAACAGGATTAAATAATCACTTAAACATATCGAATGTCTAACCTAAAATGGATAAATTAATTGACAACCAATCTGAGTTAAGTCTATATCGGTTCCACCAATCCGGAGAGACCGAAAAAATGCCACGGTCCTTTTCTGGAAACCGCTATGAGGAGGCGCCTGAATGAGGGCTTTCCGTGGATACGTATTTAACATAGCATATTTTACCTTATGTTGTTTACTTCTGGTCAACATTTCACACGCGGAAATCAGGACCGATCGTTTTACCGCTCAAGGTAATAGACGACCTGATAACGTAACAAATAAAGAATCGAAAGACTTCTCTCACAAGGGGAAAATAGGCCTCATCCCCGTTCCTTACCACCCGGAACCAGCAGCCGGCAGGGTAGAAGCCTCTCAGAATTCATCACAGCAACCAGCTCTGAGAGGCGCTGGATATCCAGATATTCGTGAGCTTATCAGAAAAGTCAACAGATCTGTGGTGTCAATCCGCATGCTTGATTCGGGCGGATCCTGGTCCTTGAGCAACCTGGGCTTTTCCGGGGATTCAAACAGCAAAGCTACCGGTTATGGATCAGGTTTCATCATTTCCGGAAATGGTCACATTCTGACAAATGAGCATGTCTTACGTCACGGAACTCAAATCGAAGTAGAACTCCTCGACGGAACCAAGCGTCCAGCCAAAGTCCTGTTCAAGGACAGCAAGAATGACGTCGCGCTCATCAAAATTGACGCAAACAACCTTGAGCCTGTGAAGATGGGTAATTCAGACGGTGTCGAGTTGGGAGAATGGGTTGTGGGAATAGGCAACCCGTACGGCATCGGCCAATCAATTATGATCGGCATAGTAAGCGCGCAGAAAAGGACAATTCCTGGTTCGGGGTACCCACCGTTAATTCAGATTGACGCCGCAATGAATCTTGGCAATTCGGGAGGGCCGCTGTTCAACCTCAACGGCGAAGTCATAGGCATTAACACTATACTGCTATGGAAGAGCCAAGGCATCGGGTTCGCTACACCTATCAACATGGCTCGTGACTTCCTTGAGAGAAAGAATTATCCTCCTTTGAAAGCCGCCGCAGCTCCACCCACAGGGCCTCTAGGGCCGGAATCGGATCACCCGAGATCGTTACCGGAAAAATTCAATCCTTTTGATCCACTGTGGAAGCAAGGGCAGTGAAAACTTATTCATTGGTGAGCGCATGCCTGAAAAAAAAGAATCAAAAAAAACCAAAGAATTAAAAGAAAAATTGCTCATGGGGAGCGTGAGGGTGTGGGATAAGCTCTCACCCCTCGAAAAACAGGAAGTGACGGATTACTCCTCAAGTTACGTAGATTTTCTCAACTCGGCCAGGACAGAACGTAAAGCGGTGGCAATACTCTCTGAAACGGCTAGAGAAAAAGGATTCATCGACATTGCAAGTCTCGAAAAGGCTTCAGATCGCGTCTATCAGGTTTCACGCGGAAAGTTGTTGTTCCTGGCCATCATCGGACAAAAACCCTTGACCGATGGGATTCGAATCGTCACATCTCATGTTGACAGCCCACGACTGGATATCAAACCAAATCCCCTGTATGAAGAATCCGGCTTGGCCATGTTGAAGACTCACTATTACGGCGGAGTCAAAAAATACCAATGGGTGGCTAGATCTCTCGCCATCATTGGGACCATGTTCACACGAGACGGCAAGGTGGTTGACATCGAATTGGGCCTCAAACCGAGTGAACCTGTCCTGACGATTCCGGATTTGTTGCCCCATTTGTCAAGAAAACAAATGGAACAAAAAGCCAGTGAATTTATACCCGCCGAGAATCTCAATGTGATCATCGGATCATTGCCCTACGACGACGAAGAAGCTTCGGATAGAGTGAAACTCGCCATATTGGCCCTTCTGTTCAATAAGTACGGAATCACCGAAGAAGACTTCATCGGAGCGGAACTGGAAATGGTCCCCGCGGAACCGGCCAGGGACGCGGGGTTTGATAGGAGCCTGGTAGCGGGATATGGACAGGATGATCGAGTTTGCGCGTATGCAAGCGCTTCAGCCATTATGAAACTGTCAAAGCCTCTCCATACTTGTGTGGCCGTATTCTACGACAAGGAAGAAATAGGAAGCGAAGGCAACACAAGCGCCAAATCTGTCGCATTGGATCAGTTTCTCATGGAACTCATGCAAAAAACAGGTATCAATCCGTCAGCTAATAATCTGCGAAGAGTTTTCTCTTCAGGCAAGGCGCTTTCGGGTGACGTTACAGCCGCTGTTGATCCTACTTACGGAGACGCTTACGAAAAAAGGAACAACTCCAAAATTGGGCTTGGAATAGGCATAACCAAATATACCGGATCGGGCGGCAAATATATGGGATCTGACGCCAACGCGGAATACGCTTCTTGGGTCCGTCGTCTCTTCAATGATAACAAGATTATTTGGCAGCCGGCCGGACTGGGAAAAGTGGATGAGGGAGGAGGAGGGACGGTGGCGAAGTACATCGCTAACTCCGGAATGGACATTATTGATTGCGGCCCGCCGATCCTTGGAATGCATTCCCCTCTCGAACTCTGCGCCAAAGATGACATCTGGATGACGCACAGAGCATTCAAAGTGTTTTTTGAGAGTTGAAAAGTCAAACATCATTCCCGTTCGGTCCTACCTCGTATTGAAAAACATTACTGGTGGCGGCAAAAAGGCCGCCATTTTTTATTGCCGAAGTTTTTGATCCATCAATTGACACGGCCCCGATAAACGTTACAATCTGAAAATGAGTATTACCAACCGAAGTATCTTATCCGTGCCGGTTTGATCACAATTCCACCTGTTTCTGAAACATTCTAATTGTCAGGAGGGAACATGACTTTTATGGCGGGAGTTTTCCCCAATAGAGAGATCCAACCACTCACTGAGCAGATCAACGACATAAGAGCGAATCTTCATCTATTGTTCATGAACAACCTGACCGAGCATGGTCACACAGGTATGTCAATGCATGATGGTTTCGTGGATACTTTTCAGGATGACATGGGCGTGGATTTGTGTTTGTCCACAGCTCGTTATTCCGAGTCAGGCAGATATTTTTCTGAGGTTCCGGGACCAACCGGCCTGACCAAACTGATTGAATTTAATGGGACATCAAACATTGAAATGTCGGATCCCAATAACCTTTCGGTTACAGATGACGGGCTTAGCTTAAAGAAAACTCCGGTCTCAAGTGGAGCTTCAAATAGTGGAACCGATTACGCTACGCCGGCTATGGTTGGCAATTTATCCCCTATTCCACTTGGCGCCAGCGCTTCAAGTGAATACGTTTCACCGAATTGCCCAGCGTGGCGCGTGTTCGACCAAAATGAAGAACATACCACGGACCCGGATCAGTGCTGGATTGCTACATCGTCCGCAAGTGAAGTATCCCCCCAATGGATCAAGATAGATCTCGGGGAAGACGAGGCTATGGTGATCAACAAATATCGCATTCTTTCCCGTAACGCGTCGGACCCAGCCTACGTCGCGTCCCCCAGGAATTTTCAATTATTGGGATCCAACGATGACGTTACATGGCATACGCTTGATTCAAGGCTCGATTTTCCAGAGCTAGGTTCTAGCGCATGGAGTGATTACCTCACTTTCGAAAACTCTATGGCTTACCGTCTTTATCAGTTGAAGATTACCGGTTCGTGGGGTGTCGGTCTCACCAGCCTCAGCCAGCTCAAATTGGTCGAAGCGCAATACACGATCCCGAATTCAGTTCAGGTGGCCTGCGTCTCAAGTGTTCCCACTTCAAACTGGAAGTCAGTCACCAATATTTCGGCTGACGGCGCCACTCCAGGATCATCAAATATTTTCTATGCGCTTTGTTTCAATCACGGGTCAGACTTTGAAGCATGGAAGATATGGAATGGAAGCGTCTGGAAGGAAATCGCGAAGGTAGAATCCGCATCATGGATGTATCGGGACAATGGCGAGATATGGAGGGACTCTGTCTCAAATAGTAGGGTTGAGGCGCTGACGATGGCCCTGGCGTTCCCCGAAAACCAAATGGATGGGCAATTATTCATAAACGCAACCAACCTTGTCCCTGACGTGTTTGTTCCTGGAACCCTGTCCGTCGCAGCCGGTTTGAAAGCCGGTCCGGACCTCGAAGTTCCCCTGCTGGGAAGCTTATCTTTTACATATGACGAACTTGGGCAGGGAATGGATCTTATCAGCCAGGCTTTCGAATCTGCGGAGGCTGTTACGGGGGTTATTGGCTCGATACTCGTAAAAAAATTGAATACTGATCTGAAATTTTACTTTAGTATTGGAGATGCCCCATGGGCGTGGATAGAATTTCCTGAACCGGTGAAAAGAGCGTCTATCTCTGAGGAACTCGAATTGCGCACGGCGTCGATGTCGGATCTTGATAACTTACAGGGAGCTATCAGAGTCCGCGTCACATCTGGCTCCGGGTCCCAAACTGAGCTTCATGGATGGGCTATGAATTGGGATAGCCGGGAATAAGGTCAAGAAGCGGGATGGAATGTGAGGCGAAGCCGAACCACCATATAATAAGAATCTTGAGAGGGGAGATCATTCTATGTCTGTCATCCTGGATTTTCTGAAAGCCGTAGCGGGCGTATCAAAAACCAAACCGTTGAGTCCGGAGTTTTGGCGTCTGGAAGAAAACAAGGCCACGATAAAGGTCGACCAAATCCCCGAACTGCAACAGCCCGGAGGGGCTGTATTCCTTTCAGGCAAAGGCCTTGAAACCCCTGTTCTGGTCGTTCGTGACGGTGACGGTAATTATCACAGTTTTTCGAATCGCTGCTCCCATTTCGGGCGAAAGCTGGATCCTGTTCCAGGAAAAAGTGTTCTCAGGTGTTGTAGCCTCAACCATTCTACTTTTGACTACAACGGGACCAACCTCACAGGCCCTACATCCAAACCCGTTAAGGTTTATCGCACTGAATTGAAAGACGGAAACCTGATGATATTCGTGTAAGTTGTGGAGATGAAGTCTCGAAAATGAGATTGGCGCCTACAAATGGGCTAGACTGTCGCATCGTCCGGTAAGGCGCCCCAAGCCCCTCAAATTGGAAGGACTTGAGGCCCTTTACTCCTGGCGAATAATCAGTAGGCTTCGTCAGAGGCCAAATCTTCTTTTGTCACCTTGTCTCTGAAGACATAGTAACTCCAGACCTGATACGCTATTACTATCGGCACAAAGGTTAGCGCCACTCCCAGCATGATCTTGAGGGTAAGCGGGCTGGAAGAGGAGTTAAAAATTGTGAGACTATATGCGGGATCAAGGCTCGAAGGGAAAAGGTTTGGATACAATCCAACCACTCCAAACAGAGTGGCCCCAACAATTGTCAGACTTGAGGAGAACCATGCTGTCCAGTAAGCCTTTTTTCCAATAAACAGCCTTGTTCCTAACAGAGCCAGAACAGTCACCAGTGGAATGACCATAAGCGCCGGAGAGTTGAGATAATTTACGTACAGGCTTGTCGCAAACCAGGTGGCCACAAGGAACGCCACAGCGACAACCAATAAGATAATCCATAGTCCCGACGCCGCTTTGGCCGCTTTTTTCTCAAGGGTTCCCTCGGATTTGATTGCTAGCCATAACGCTCCGTGAACGAGAAAGAGGAGCGTGAACAGGATTCCGCCTAAGAGTCCGTAGGGATTTAGCAAGGTGAACAGATTCCCGTGGAACACTCCTTCGCCGTCCACAGGTATTCCCTTAAAGATGTTCGCGAACGCTACACCCAACAAAAGGGACGGCACAAAACTGCCTACAAAAAGACACACATCCCACAGTTTTTTCCACCCTTCGTCGTCCACCTTGCTCCTGAATTCCAGGGCTACCGCCCTGAGTATCAAGGCGAACAGTAACAACAATAGAGGCGTATATAGAGCGCTGAACATAACCGCATAAGTAGTCGGAAAAGCCGCAAAAGTGACTCCGCCCGCTGTAATCAACCAAACTTCATTCGCGTCCCAAAAAGGACCCATCGAATTGTAAATCACTCTTTTTTCATTTTCGTTAGAAGCGATGAACGGGGCAAGAGTTCCCAACCCAAGATCAAAGCCGTCAAGCATAAAGTAAACAGCCCAAAGAATACCCCACAGTAAAAACCAGATTGTCTCCAACATAGCGTCCTCCCCCTTTCCTAGCGGCCCACCGCAGTTATAGGATCAGGCCCTTTACGGGCGTTCTTGAAAATCAGATAATAACAGGCGATCCCCAACAAAGAATAGACAACCACAAAAGCTATTAAAGACACTCCTACCTGAGATGCGCTAACGGGTGAAGCAGCGTCCGCCGTTTTCATCATTCCATAAACTATCCATGGCTGGCGCCCGACCTCGGTGACCGTCCATCCCAGGGTTATTGCGATGTAGGGAAGAGGAGTGCAATAAATCAGTAATCTCAGGAAACCCGGACTCTTTTCAGGATTTTTGCGTTTCAGCCATGCTATGACGCTAAGTAACGCGAACAGCATACCTAGCCCGACCATGATCCTGAATGACCAGAATGTGATCGCCACTGGTGGCCGTTCTTCTTTTGGCCACTCTTTCAAACCTTTGTAAACGCCTTCCGAGTCACCTGTGGCAACCCAACTCAAAAGCTTGGGAATGCCCAATATTTCTACACTGTTTCTCTCGTTCGCTTCATCAGGGACTGAAAACAGATACATCGGAGCCCCTTTGGTCGTTTCCCATACAGCCTCAGAAGCGGCCGCCTTGGTCGGCTGAGACTTCACCATTTCCTTGCCATGAAAATCTCCAATGAGGATTTCGGCCAAGGCAAAGATCACAGCAAAAGTAGCGGCTATCCTGAACGATCTCTTGAAAAAGGAAAGTTCTTTTCCTCTGATAAGATGATAAGCGCTCACTCCCATGACAAAGAAACCCGCAAGTATGTAAGCGGCGCTCAAAACATGAAGATACATCAAAATTGCGTAAGGTTGTGAGATAATTGCCCAGAAATCGTCTAGCTCCGCCCGGCCGTTTCTAATCACATACCCCACTGGATGCTGCATCCAGGAATTCGCTACAAGAATCCAGTAGGCGGAGATGTTTGAGGCCGCGGCGACTAGCCAGATGCATACCACATGGGCCTTGGGAGAAAGTTTTTTCCATCCGAATACCCATGCGCCTATGAAAGTGGATTCAAGGAAAAACGCGGCGGTGGCTTCTATGGCGAGAAGGGAGCCGAATATATCACCAACATATTTCGAATACCGTGACCAATTTGTTCCGAACTGAAATTCCAGGGTTATTCCGGTGACCACCCCTATGGCGAAGTTGATGACGAACAACTTGCCCCAGAATTTGGTCATCCTCTTGTATTCTTCTATGCCGGTCCTCAGATATTGAGTCTCCATAATCGCCACCAAAATGGAGAGTCCCAGGGTGAGCGGCACAAAGAGAAAATGGAAATAGGTCGCAACTGCAAATTGCAGACGTGAGAGCATCAAAGCGTCCATTAGATGAAAAACCTCCTTTCTGAATTACAGGTCTATTGCGCTGAAAACCGGCTACTGGTCAGCCTCGGCTATAACATTCAGGACATATTCCAGTAAACTCTATGACGTGTGATACGGAATGATAGTTTGAACGCCTTCGGGCTATCTCTTCGATTTCATTTATCGGTTCCATGTGGACGTCATCGACTCTCCCGCACCGACTGCAACGAATATGGTAATGGCTTTCAACTGTCCCATCGAAGCGCTTCTGAGTTCCCGCTACATCCATTTTCAGGATCACTCCTTCAGCGGACAAAGTCTCAAGATTGCGGTACACGGTTGAAAGGCTGATTTTGGGAAGTCGCTTCCTGACCATTTGATGAAGGTGGTCCGCCGTGGGGTGAGAGGTGACTTTTTTCAACTCCTCCACAATAATTCGGCGTTGTTTAGTCATTCTACGATTTACGTTTGCTTGCATTCAGACCTCATCTATTGCTAATGCCAACTATTGGCAATAGCCTAACCGCAGAATTTCACCAATGTCAACTCTTTTCTGGATTCAACCCTTCAAAATTTATTAACGTAAGAGGATCACACCTTCGGTGTCATGATAGGATGGAATATTTTGAGCAAGAGGCTTTTATCTTTCAACACCTGATTGGGACTAGGAATGAGAAGAGGAATTTGCCATCACCTAAGGCTCGCTGAAAAAACATCTCCATGAGATTGCGCAGGGCTCTCTTAACCTTACTCTCAAACCCTCCACGGAGGGCCATGCGCAACTCAACGTCTCTGAAATTGATGGCCCAGAACTGGAACGCCAAGCACGTGAGCTATAAGACTGGCATCCCCTCCGAACGCCATGGTGGCTCAAGCCTGGACCCAACTCCATGCGTCATCAAGTTGATCAGCGGGGTAAGTCTTTATTTCGGCTGCAACTAAATGCGACGCTATCTTCGTACACCATTCGGCCCACTTGGGGCCGCCTACAACAGCGATCTTCTCAAAATCACTCTTGTGTTTGATCCCAAATTTGGCGTCGTCCCACATCGCGCCTAGTTCCCAACCCTGGAAGCCCTCGTCCATGAAGTAAAGACACCTGATCTTTCCGTACTCTTTGATCAGGTTCTCCAAGGCTGGGATAAAGATTTTTTCGTAATCTTCATCAGTCGCTTTGCCCGTTAAACGCACTCCGAGAGTTTTCCCTTGGGATTTAGATAGAACTTCGATCATAATTAGCCTCCTTTTAGCATTCGCTCAATTCTATTATTAGACGAACTACAGCGCAACAGACCGAAATCCTTTCTGAAGTGTTAAGCGCCGGTTCCAAGGTCCGCCCCTGCCATCGATTGCGAAAGCTTTGCGTTATGCATCCTGACTACTCCAAGTGATAGGTTTGACATGCCAAATATGTCGGCAATATTCCTCAATCGCCCTATCAGAGGAAAACTTTCCGGCTCGAGCTGTATTCAGGATTGACATTCGAGTCCACCGGTTCTTGTCCACGAAAACCCGGGCTACGTGATCCTGGCAATCGACGTATGACTGATAGTCCGCCAAAACCATATATTCGTCGTGGTACAATAGGGAATCGATCAACGGTCTGAAAATTGCCCTGTCTCCATCAGAAAAGAAACCTGAACCAATCATGTTAACGACTGTACGCAGTTCTTCATTGCTGTCATAATAATGCCTTGGATTATAGCCGTTAGTCTTTATGGCGCTAATCTGATCGGCAGTCAGGCCAAACAGGAAGAAATTGTCCTCTCCGACTTCCTGCCTAATTTCTACATTGGCCCCATCCAGCGTTCCAATTGTCAAAGCCCCATTCATCGCGAATTTCATGTTTCCTGTGCCGGAAGCCTCTTTCCCTGCAGTGGATATCTGTTCGGATAAATCCGCGGCCGGATAAATTTTCTGCCCATTCTTCACATTGAAGTTCGGCGCGAAAATCACTTTAAGGCGATCGCCCATATCAGGATCATTGTTAATAACGGTGGCCACGGAGTTTATCAGCTTGATGATGAGCTTTGCCATGAAATAAGAAGGGGCCGCTTTGCCTCCGAAAATGAATGTTCTGTGTGTCAGGTCAATACCCGGGTCGCGCTTTATTCTATTGTATAGTGTGACAATATGCAGGACATTCAGGTGCTGGCGTTTATACTCATGAATACGTTTCACCTGAACATCGAACATGGTTTCCGGGTCTAGCCTGATTCCCTCTTGCTCCTCTATTAGCAGGGCCAACCTCTGTTTATTGTAGAGTTTGACTTCCCTCCATTCGGTTTGGAAATTGGAATCTTCAGCCAGCGAGGCAAGCCTGGGAAGATTGTCGGCAGTCTCTCGAATCCATCCTTCCCCGAAACGGCTGGAAATCAGTGCAGCGAGTTTTGGGTTGCTCAAAATTATCCATCGTCTGGGAGTGACCCCATTTGTGATATTATAAAATTTGTCCGGCCACAATTCGAAAAAGTCACGAAGAGTGTCCTGTTTCAGCAATTCAGTATGCAATTCAGCGACACCGTTTATTGCATGTCCTCCCAGGCAGGCAAGATTGGCCATGCGGACGTACCTTTCTCCACTTTCGTCAATCAGGGACATTCGAGCCAATCTGAAATCGTCTATCGAATACTTTAGTTTCAATTCGCTCAAGAAACGCATGTTGATCTCGTAAATTATTTCCAGGTGTCGTGGAAGTAAGTCGTTGAAAAGGGATATGGGCCATTTCTCTAAAGCTTCCGGCAAAAGAGTATGGTTTGTGTATGCGAAAGAGTTCCGAGTTATTTCCCATGCTTTGTCCCAGTCCATCATATGCTCATCAACCAGTATTCTCATCAATTCCGGGATTGCCAGTGATGGGTGAGTATCGTTCAGTTGAATTGCGAAATTCCTGTCAAACTCCTCCAGAGGGATGTCCAGTTCAAGACACAGTTGAACTAGATTCTTGAGCGTGCAGGCCACGAGAAAATATTGCTGCGATAACCGCAACTGTTTTCCCTGGACAGGTTCATCGTTGGGGTACAAAATTTTGGTAATGGTTTCTGAGAGCACCTTTTCCTCTACGGCCCCGTAATAATTGCCGACATTGAACGCCTGAAAATCGAAAGATTCACAGGCCTCAGCCGTCCAAAGCCTCAAGACGTTTACTGTTTCCGCTTTGTACCCCGGGATGGGGGTGTCGTAGGCTACTCCCTTTACGACGATGTCAGGTTTCCATTCCACCGTATAACGACCTTTGCTGTCGAAATAAGACTCTGTGCGCCCTCCGAATTTCACATCAAACTCAGTCTCCGGGCGGCGGATTTCCCATGGATTGCCATAATGAAGCCATTTGTCTGTTTTTTCTATTTGCCAACCATTTTTTATTTGCTGTTCAAATATCCCGAATTCGTACCTGATACCAAAACCGAAAGCAGGAATATCAAGCGAGGCTAATGAGTCCAAATAGCACGCAGCCAGTCGACCCAAACCACCACCGCCCAGACCTGGTTCCTGTTCCCGTTTAATGATCTCATCGAGGTCCCGGCCAAGTATGACCATAGCCTGACGGGCCTCCTCAGTTACCCCAAGACTCAACATGGCGTTTTCCAACTGGGGTCCCATCAGGAATTCAGCGGAAAGGTAGCAGACTATTTTGAGGTCAGGACGGACTAATATTGAGCGGGCTGTGTTTATCCACGATTCCGCAAGCCGGTCCCTGACCGCATAAGAGAGAGCGAGATACCAATCGTTTGTTGTTGCGAATTCAGGCAACCGGGCCTGTTGGTAATAGAGGTAGTCAAGAATCCCCCGGGCCAAGCCATCTTTTGTTATGCTGGACCGCGCGTCGTTCATCGCCGGTTCATTAAATTCTGTTCCTTGAACTTCTCTGACATTGTCCATTTGGCCTCCCCTAAGGTAAGACAATTTATAGATTGCAGGGCCTATTCATACTTGACGCTTGAGCGCACAACAAATTTTCAAGTCACTGTGAACCAGCGTCGAGAGACGAGCGCACAATATTGAGTAATCCCCTTGCGTCGTATGGTTTGCTGATAAAACCCGTAGCCCCTAATTCCAGGTATTCTTCTAAAGGGCCGTTCGTAGGTTGTCCGCTTGCGATAACCACTCTCACTAATGGGTTAACTTTGATCAGCTCGCGCAAACACTGCTCTCCTCCCATAATGGGCATGATCAGATCCAGCAGGATGAGGCCGATTTCCTGCGTGTACTTTTCATAGAGCAATAGGGCTTCCTCTCCGTTCGCTGCTTCAATCACTTCGTAGCCGGCTTCACTCAAAATCTCGGAGGCCAAGAACCGAACCTGTTCTTCGTCATCAACTATTAGAACAGTTTCGGACCCTCCTGCGGTTGGACCGTCCTGGATATCTTCCTCAATTGTTTCCTCTTCCGCGCGTAAGGCGGGGAAATGAATTTCGAAGGTCGTCCCTCTGGAAGGTTCGCTTTTACAGGTAATATGCCCACCATGTTGCTGAACTATGCCGTAGACGACAGCGAGACCGAGGCCGGTTGACTTTGCAATCTCTTTAGTAGTGAAAAAAGGCTCAAAGATTCGTCCCACAGTTTCTGCATCCATACCGATTCCATTGTCGGAAACCCTCAAAAGAACTTGCCATCCGGTCTTGAAATCCGGATAGCCATTTGAGTGTCCCGGCTCAATGTAGATATTTTCGGTTTCGATGAGGAGTTTTCCTCCATCTGGCATAGCGTCTCGGGCGTTTATCACCAAATTCATAAGGACTTGCTCAATTTGAGTGGCGTCCCCGTTAACAGCCTGGATGTTGTCGGCTAAAGACAGTTCGATGTCTATCATCTTGGGAATGGTCCGCTCCCACATTTTGTTTGCCTTGACAATCACCCGGTTAAGATTAAGAGGACGAAGGTTGATCTCGGTTTTCCGACTAAACATCAATAGCCTCTTTACGAGATCAGCCCCACTTCGTGCAGCCTGGTTCATTTTTTCAAGCCCGTCTAGAGCTTTGGGCGTTATGTCGGAAAACGCCGGCAGCAGTTCTGAGTACCCGAGAATTACCTGTAACAGGTTGTTGAAGTCGTGAGCAATCCCGGCTGCGAGCGTGCCTATCGCCTCCATCTTCTGGGCCTGAAAGAGCTGTTCCCGTAATTTTGTCTTTTCTTCTTCCGCCGCCCTTTGTTCAGTTACGTCCTGCATCAGGAACAGTCTGGAAATTGTGCCATCCTTATGGATGATTGGCGAACTCACAACAAAATACCAACGGTTGTCCTTCGGACTGTGACGCAGGGTTCGGAATGTTACTGTACGTTGCGCATTCTTAAAAAAGCACCACGGACAAACATCCTGGAGCCCATGGACAACTTCGTGGCATTTACTTCCAACCGGATCGTATCCGGTCCGTTCCACCAAACGTTGATTTGCGAACTGGATCTCGAAATCTTGAGAACAAATGTGAATTATGCCGTCAAAGGCCTCCACGATTGACTGATATTTTGTTTGAGCCTCGTGAACAGCAGCCTCCAGTTCTTTACGCTCTGTGACATTTCGGGCTATGCCTTGTATTCCGACAACATTCCCATCCCGTCTCATCAGTCGACTTTTGACTTCAAGCCATACAGGAGTCCCATCTTTTTTTCTCGCGAGGATTTCGTATGGCCCTGTTGCCTCAACCTCTTCTTCAATCTTTTCCAGAAAGTTTTTCTCAGCAACAGACAAGAATTGAGAATCTGATACGTCACGAAAATTGAGCTTCAGGAATTCCTCGGGCCTATATCCCAATAGGCTATAAACGAGTTCATTAACGGATGTATAGTTTCCAGCCAGGTCATGAGTGTAGATCATGTCTGAGGCGTTTTCGAAAAGATCCCGGTAGCGTTCTTCACTCTCTCGAAGGGACTGCTCAATTTTTCTCTCTTTCGTGACATCGCGTCCACACCCTACCGTTCCGATCAGTTCTCCCTGTTCATTCCAAAAAGGCGACTTCTGCACATCGAGAAAAAGGAACTGGCCTTTTACATTTCCAAATTCGTCAAAACGTTTAGGTTTTCTGCTGTTGACAACTACAGCGTCTGAATCGACACAAACTTCTCCAAAAGTGTACCAGTCAGTTGTTTCAGGATTACTGTCCCTTTCCCGTTGAGCAAAAAACATGTCGTTTTTTCCTATCGGTTCATCCGTGTCTTTCGCATTTATCAGCTTCTCGCAGAAAGACCGATTTACAAATAGGAACTTCCCTTCCAGGTCTTTGGCCCAGATTAAATCCGGAGCGTTGTCACACATCAACCGCACGAGCGAATAGAGTTTCTTGTAGCGCTGTTCGCTTTCTCTGATTGCGTCGGCCGCTTTTTTAGCTTCGGAAGTGTCAGTCACAATGGCGATACCGCCTGCAACCTTCCCATCCGGGGAAATTATTGGACTGAAATCGGCTTTGGCCCAAGTGGCCTTGTTTACTGTCATGGATTGATATTCACCTTCGGAGTGCGCCGTTTGGCCGTTTAATACGTCTTTAACGGCGCTTATAACTCGCTCATCCTTCAGGTCGGTAATCATGTTAAGCCCGACTAAATTCTCGCGGTTAGAACCGATGAGATTTACAAATTCGGAGTTGCAATCGGTTAAGACTCCGTTAGAGTCAAAATGCAGGATACCAGCGGGCGAGTGATCGAAAATCATCTTCAGTTTTTCGCTCTGTTCTACAATGGTTCTACGCTGCAGAAAATCCATCCGCACATAACGCTCCATCGTATAGCAGGCCCACATGCCAGTGATGTTGAACGCCAAAAAGAAAAACGTATTGTTGATCAATATTGGTGTGGACGCGCCTCTTATAAAAACAGCCGTAATTTCATACAACGCAAAGACAGTCCAGGCCAGAGCCGTTGCGGGAATGAAACGCAGCCGTAAAAACACGTAATAGAACCAGATTGTAAGTAGCAATCCAGCGTAGTAAAGGTCACTTCCCGGCGGCGGCGCGAGCGCAATCATTACGACAATTCCCGCTCCCCCGATGAATGCCACGACGATGATCGAGGGCTCCATTAGCTTTTGAAAACGCTTGAAATAAGAAAAAATAACAATAAGAATCGCCAGGGGACAGAAGATAACGTATCTAATAATCCACGCCTGATATCTTACTTCGGGAATAATCGCTTCATCCAGGATGCCGAATAGGCCGTAGAGGATAGCCGCCAGTATCACGCTCAACCGGACCCGCCCAAGGGATTTCTCAAAATACTCGGTGCGGAAGGCTTGCTCCAGTTCGACATTTTCGAATTTTAGCGTCGCCCAATTATTGATCCTATCGAGAAGGGAATTCATTAATTTTCTCATCTAGAAGTTTGGAGTGTTTTCATGGTCATTATACTTACAAATACACCGCCTAACACACATAAATATGATGACTGCGCTTCCCCCTCGTATTAAAGATCAAATAATTGCTGATATTCCCAGACCTCAATGCAAAAACGATGGAATTAACCATTGTCATCAGTCTGCAATTCCTGATCAAATTGTTGGATTCCTCTCAACAAGACCAGGAATTGTAATCAATTTATCTCAAATAGTTTTTTGTATTGCCCGTAACCTTCCTTTTCCATGTCATCCCTGGGAATAAACCGAAGCGCGGCGGAATTCATACAGTAACGCAAGCCTGTCGGAGCGGGGCCGTCATTAAATACGTGTCCCAAGTGCGAGTCAGCGTGCCTGCTTCTTACCTCAGTGCGTGTCGTAAAAAAGCTTCTGTCTTCTTTTTCAACAATGTTTTGAGGTTCCAGGGGTTTAGTAAAACTGGGCCATCCTGTTCCGGAATCGAATTTGTCCAAAGAACTGAAAAGAGGCTCTCCTGAAACTATGTCCACATAAATGCCTGGTTTTTTGTTGTCCCAATATTCATTCTGGAACGCGGGCTCAGTGCCATTTTCCTGGGTCACTCTAAATTGGATGGGGGTCAATTTCTTTCTTAGATCTTCCTTGCCCAATTTCTGCGATTTATTTTCACTTTCTTTAAGGTCTTTCTGGTCTCTGTCATGACCCCATATTTTATCCAAATACTGATCACGACCGGCGTTGTACCTATAGAATTTATATCGAATCGGATTCTTTTTGTAATAATCCTGATGATAGTCTTCAGCCTTGTAGAATTTGGACGCCTTCAAGGTCTCCGTAACGATGGGCCTGTCGAATCTTCCAGATTCTTGGAGTTCCTGTTTAGATTTTTCCGCTATCTGTTTCTGGTCTCCGCTATTGTAAAATATGGCCGAGCGGTATTGAGGGCCCCTGTCCACGAACTGCCCACCACCATCCGTAGGATCTATCTGTCTCCAGAACACATCCAAGAGTTGGGAATAACTTATTTTTGACGGATCGTAGGTTACTTCAATGGCTTCTATGTCTCCTTTTTCAGCGTAATCCTCGTATGTGGGATCGGTTCCGGTTCCACCCGTGTATCCTGATACTACGCTTACTACACCGTCCAGCTTTTCAAACGGAGGCTGCATACACCAGAAACATCCACCTGCAAATATCGCTTTTTCCAGTTCAGTGTGTGCGCTTGCGATAGCTCCGAAAAACATCAGGCCGATTAACCCTCCGACAAGAACTTCGATAAATAGTGTGGTCATGATTTGATTCTCCTATGCCCGGTCATTCAGCCCCTGAATCTCATCCGCATCATGGGCCAAAGGCCCTTGTCCGATTCCGGAGCGCCTTATAGCATTTACTACCTTAGTTTGATGCGTTGGGATTCCGAGAGATTCCTGTTTCAGAGAATAGTCAACCTCCGACGCTCTTCAAAAAGTTGGGTGTTATAGACGAGATAAATGGGCTGGTGTCTAATCATGAAAGAAGTGAGCGCCACGCAGGTTGCGATGGCGCTCATTTTGGTCATGCCTTGCTGGAATCCTCGAGAAGCCGATTAACGTTCCCGGCCTCTTCAAAACAATTCTAGAGCTGATTTCACATCGACATTAAACACAAATTAACCGGTGACGGAAAATGGCTCAATCAGGCGAACCTCCGTAATCTTTTCAAGATCCGGCAAATTCTCAACAGAAATACTACCGATCACCATTTTCCCGGTCGAAGCCTGAAAAGTTATTTTCAGTCCCTTTTCTTCGAGCATTCTTATGATTTCCTCACTCGATCGACTCAACCAAACTTGGACTGTAAGCTTGCCGTCTTTAACTACTACTTTGCCACTCGAGTAATCCAAAGGTTTGTCTTTCATACTCACAAGCGCGACCAGCTCTTCAGAGAGCTTGGAAGATTTTGGCGCCTGATTTTTGGATTCAATGGGCATTGAGGAAACCTGCTTGTTCTGATCTACTTTTCGGGCAGGGGAACCTACGGTTCCAAAACCGGGTCTGGATCCCCCGTGCCCGGAGCGACCGGTGGTCATAGGGGTCGGATAGACATTGGCGCGTGATTCGTTCATTTTGGCCTTCGATCCTGGTCCGAAGACTCCTTCCCGGCTGACCCCCTGAGGCAACTCCACAGGGACGGTAACCGTAACGGGTTTACCATTAACGCTTACAACCGCATCTTCCACCGCCACGAAACTTGTGAACTGGGTCATAATCCTATGGACTAAAGCTACTTTAACTATTTCTTCCTTCACCGTTTTATCGGGGTTGCCCCGCTGGATTCCCATAAGATCCTGATCCACAAGTTCATCAATCTTGGAACGGGCCCACAGCGAGGAAATTGAGCTGTTTTTCGCTTCATTTTCAGGTAATGTTAGGCTCACATCCTGTTCGTAGGGCTTGCCGGCATGGAATCCTTTTATCTTGACGGTCCCTTTGCCGGATTTGGTATAACGGGCCTTAAATATTAGCGGTCTGTGAGACCACAAATCAGAAACATTGCCAGGATAGACATCCTGAAGAAACGAGCCTTCGCAACTCATAGTTATCTCGGTCAGAACAGGGGTGGAGATTCGTTCGTAGAATTTTTTGGCTACCGCCTCCTCAGGGCTGTTGAGAAGAATGTAGTCAGCGTCGCCACCGCCCACTCTCGCAACATTATCGAGCAGGAACTTGTTAACCGAATTCCCTGTGCCAAAAGAGAACCATCGGCTTTTGTCGCGAAGTTTCTTCACCATGGATATGACTTCAAAATCATTTCCTACAAGACCATCTGTCATAAAAGTCACTACACGAAGCCGATTTTCAGCGGGCTTCGTGTTTAGCGCCTCCCAGATTGCGGATATCATGCGTGTGCCGCCAGAGCCTTTGAGTGATTTCACATACTGGAGCGCTTTTGCGCGTGTTTCCGGTGTGTTTTCTTTAGGCGACGGGAAAAGCATGCGAGTCGTATCGTTAAAATCAATGACATTGAAAGTATCGTTAGGATTCATCCTGTCAATAATGTAATTGACTGTTTCCTTGGCTTTTTCAAGTGGAAGACCTTGCTGGGAACCGGAAACATCTATGATGAAAATCATTTCTCTGGGCGCGGTCTGTTCTCGGCTCACACGTTTTGGTGGAATAACGACCATCATCACGTAGCCGTCTTCTCCGTCCTTGTGGGCCAGTACTCCCGATTTTATCTGATCTGAGGCTACCAAGTAACTGAGGACAAAGTCGCGATTGGGGATCTCTTTCTTGTTCCTGAGAGAAACCAGCACCTTGCTCTCCCCTTTACGTTCAATGTCTACCTCATGAAGCTGGGATTCGATCTTTTCTATACGGACGCCTGCGTCGATGGAAACAGCCAGGTCTATTTCATGCCCTGCCCTCTTACCTTCTTCAGCGACTGGCGGAGTTATCCGACTTGCGTCTGGAACTTGCGAGGTGTCCCTGGCCCAACCTGTCCCTTGCTTGGCGTCAGGCTGACCGGGGATAAATCTTGGGCCTACTACCATAGGAAAATTAAATTTGAAAGCGCCATCTTCGTAATTGAGTGTTTCAACATATCTGATGGTGATCTCAACCTTCTCTCCCGGCATGATGTTTGCCACAGACTGGGTGAAAATATTTGGACGTTCCTGATCAAGCAGAGAGGCTACTTGTCCTTTGTCCCTGGCCGTTTCATAAATTTGTCTAGCTTCTTCCCGACGTTTTATTTCGCCGCGAATCACTTTATCGCCGACCTTCATAAGCATTTGATCCACCGCCCCGTCAGCGGACAGGGGAAATGTATAGATGGCTTCAATCTTGTCACTGCGTGGGTTGTGAAAGACCTGCTTGACTTCAACGCTCGCCACAAAACCTGACACATCGGCCTTGACCGAAGTATGTTCCAATGGACAGGTCGATTCAGTCTTGCCGTCCGGGTCAATAATTGTCAACCGGCCATGACCGAAAGAATCCCCTAAACAAGGTCCCACTATAACCCCCAGACAAAGAACTGCTCCCATCAGCCAGTTAATCAGTGACGGATGAATCCTCGAGCCTGTCATTTTCCACCGCCTTTTTGTTATTTTTTAATCTATTCGTAACAACGTAGAAAATCTGACAAGTGATCGTAGATCGGTTTCGAATTTAATGTCTTGTCCAGGCGCCGTTCATTCGAATGCGGTCACATTGACTGTTGAATAACGACGATTGTTTTTCAAATACTGCCACCATTTTGACAATGAAATCTTTTTGTTTGAGTGTCTTGGCAAGGTTCAACTATAGAAAATTATCGACACATTCCTTACCCTTGTTAATTATCGTCCAGTTTTCAGATATGTCACCTTCAGGTCCGACATAAAGCAACGTTTTTCCGTCAATCCTGGCAAACATCATTTCAAGAAGCCGCTTTTTGTCAATATTAAGCCTGTAGCAGCTACTGAAATATTGGTTAAAGAATTCCATTCTGTCGTCAAGATCTATTGCTGACGGTGTCGAAAGAAAAAGTTGTGAAAGATTCTTCGCCCTGATTTTGCATCCTACTGCGCCTTTACATACCCTCACATCATCGTAATCAAGCAGGGAAAATCCGATCCGCCGGACACCTCTCGCTCCCGAATTTGCGGCCTGTTTCTGATTGCTGTCTTCGAAAACCATTATGTTACATGTCTTTAGATCGGTGTGAAAAACACCCGAACTGTGAAGATGCGCCAGAAAATTGGCGAAGTAGTTCAAAAAATCAAGTTTTTCCTCTTTTGGCCAACCCTTTCTGATTCGTTTGACCATATATCGATCGAGTTCTTCGGCCTCTGGAAGAATTGGCATAACAAGCCATTCCTCGAATGAAATTCCAAACCTCATATTCCTGATCAACGCAATAGGGGGGGCCAAAGTAAATCCAAGACGAAAAAGATTTTCTCCTCCCTGAAACGCTCTCACTCCATGGGTCGCACGGAAAATACCTTTTATAGTATAACCTGTTCCACGGTTCTTGAAATGTTTTACACACAGCACAGGAGCGTCCGGCAGCGAAACGATAGAAACCGAAGTTTCCGGAGCGTCCTTCTTCACATTTACAGATCCAGAGCGAACCTGACGGTTATGTTCATAAAGCGCCGCCGTCGCAATATCTTTAATCTGTGCAACCGATAGATCAACAATGGATAGTGAAGATGGATTGACTTGTATGGAGAATTTATTGTCAGAACTACGAACGAATCGATTCGGTAAGGAGTCGCATTTAGCCATTTGCAGGGCCTGGTCGAAAAAATCTTAGTAAAGAAAGAATCTTATACCTGATGTAATAACGCCACGCCCTCGGCCTGAAGGGCGTTCTGTTCACAGCGCTGCGGAACCATTTCAGGGCGTTGTTCAGGTCGTTCAGGTTGACATAGGCTCTACCAAATGAAATATCATGATTTGACAATGTCTTCAGAAAAATTTTTCGTGGAATACGATCCGGGTCATAATTTTTCATAAGAATGTCATAAGTGTCTGACCTGACCCCTAACCTGTTGTGGCTCGTGTTTGAATCGTAAAACCTAATAAAAACCAGGGGCTTGTCAAGAAACGCTATGTCGTAATTCCTGGAAATTTTCAACCAGACATCAAATTCGTCTGCAAATCGATACTTTGTTGGAAATCCGCCTATTTTTTCCAGGACATCTCTTCGAATCATTACTGAAGAAGTATGTATGAAGCTTTCCGAAAAAGCCTTTACAAAAAGATCGCCCTTGGTCCATTTCCCGGGGCCTGTCGAGATGGTCCTGCTTCCGAGTCTGACGTGCTTGACCGCGACCATGCCGACTCCAGGATTAACACAAACAAAGTCTACCTGACTCTGCAGCTTATCCGGGGCCCATATGTCATCATGATCAAGAAACGCAAGCCACTCACCCTTACTTACTAAAGCCCCTTTGTTCCTCGACGACGCAATGCCGGAATTGGGTTGATCGACAAAGATCACATCGCTCTGTTGCGCAAGCCATTCTGCAGTGCCGTCATCAGAACCGTCATTGATCACAACGATTTCAAAGTCCCGGAAGTGTTGCCTCCGCACTGATTCTACCGTTTCTTTGAGTAATTCAAGTCGGTTATATGTCGGAATGATTACGCTTACAAACGGATTCATCACACACTGTGAGATAGCGCCATAATTTCAGACGCTTTTTGGGCTACAACTTCAGGGGTGAGATTCCTCATGCAGGTATGTCCCTTGTCGCGACAATTATGATCGTTGCATGGGGCGCATTCCGCTTTTCCTTGAATAATAAGCGCAAGCGGCCCAAACGGCGCAGTCGCCCCTGCAATGGTGGGGCCAAAAATTGTTAAACTTCTTGCGCCGGCCGCCACAGCCAGATGAGCGCTACCTGTATCATTGGAAATAACCAGGGAACTCTGATTCATTATACCCAGAGACATCACCATGTCGGATTTCGCCGCTAGATTAAAAGCAGAGCCTCGGGTCATTTGGCTGATTATACCATCCACCATGTCTCGCTCTTGGGGGGCTCCAAGAAAGACAATCCTCGCATCGAGTTCTTCTATGAGAAAATCAGCGAGTCTCGAATAATATTCCGCAGGCCATCGTTTAGCGTCGGAATTTACAGAACCTGGACACAGACATACTAAACGTCCTTTGAGGTCTGCGCCTTCATCCAGGAGAAGCTTTCGGGCCTTCTCTATCTCCACGGCAGGAAGTTTTATGGAGCAATCCGGTTTACCCAGGTATTGAAAACGGCCAAGCCTGAAATAACTGTCCAGATGTTTGACTATCTCCAGATAATAAAAAACCTGATGTCCTGAAAGGATGGACGGGATCAGCGGCGTTTTAATATTCAGGAATGATCCTCGCAAATCGGTAGGATAGCCGACTCTAAGCTTTATTCCCGAGAGCCAGGCTGTGAAAGCGCTCTCAAACGCGTTCTGAAAAAGAACCGCCATGTCAAAATGACCTCGCTGCAGACGGCCCTTCATCAATAACGGTCTCTTTAGAGCCCCCCCGTCTTTCTTTTCAAAAACTATTATTTCATCAGGAACCTTTGTCAGTCTCAACAAGGGTTCCAGATAGGCCGGTATCCAGAAAGCGATGTGAGCGGCGGGAAACATCTTGCGAAGAGCCCGCGCCGCAGGCAGACTCATAATCGTATCTCCAACCCAGTTAACCCCGCGAACAACTATCCTGGAAGGCGTTGACCCCTTATGCCTAACTGCCCTCATGCCCAATTTTCCTGCCAGTCATAAAATCACCTAAACTCGACACCTTTCTTTCGCCGGAAAACCCACTACCGGCGCTATGAAAACAAACGGAGTTCTATTCTTTTGAATCCAATGGGATGGCTTCATCAATCAGCATGATCGGGATGTCATCCTTGATTTCATATTTCAGACGACAGGCGTTGCAAATCAGTCCATCGGAATTTTCAGTCAGGATCAGGTCACCTTTGCATTTCGGGCATACCAGAATTTCAAGAAGTTTTGGATTTACCGCCATGTGCCACCTCGCCTTTTTATAAAATTGACATACGCCTCTGAAAATCGCTGAGAGGTCTATTGGTAGACGCTCATGGAATTTCAATGTCTCGGATCAGGTTGTTTAAAAGCGAATTCTTGTATATAACGAGCTGAAGGGAAGCGCAAGATCTCTCGACGCGATTATTTTAGGAACAAAATCTTTTGAAGCATGCCGTGCGGACATCCTTGACGGGACTAGCCTCTGTTTTTATAGCGCTAGGGCTCATTTTAGCTTTTTGCCCAGATTGGAGTTCAGCGCAATCCCAGTCCAACAATGACAATGTCTCTGTTAAGGTTTTGTCGGCGCCTACTGTTCGAATGACCTTGGGAACCAAAGCAATCGTCGCTACTCTGGCGAATACCGACAAAGCCAGAACAGAGGGTCTGCTCGGTTGGTCCGAGATTCGGGAAGAACAGGGAATGCTGCTTGATTTTATTCGATCAGGTGTATTCGCAATACATATGCAGGGCATGAAATTCCCGATCGATGCTGTCTGGATTGACTCACACGATGTGATCAGACTGATTTACGAGCAGATCCGGCCAAACTCAGGGATTGTATACCCATCGATATTCCCGGTTCGTTACTGTCTTGAAATCCCGGCGGGCTTTTGCAAAAAACATGGCATAAAAGAAGGCCAAAAAGTGGTTTTCAACAGCGATTGAGAAGCCACCGGGGCGCATATCATTCGACACCACACCCCTTGAGAAATTCATCAGGCTCCAGGTCATCTCTTATACCCAAACGGGTAAGACAAAAATCATAACGAACCGGATCATCAGGTTCAATTTTCCTGAAAGCCTCAGTCACTTCGAGCGCCGCCTTCAGGTCGGATTGGCTTCGTGAAGTAAGTTTCAGCCGTCGGCATATCCTCCCCATGTGAACATCCATAGGCACAATCAGTTTTGAAGGAGGGATCTGGTCCCATCCGCCCGGATCAACTGCGTCTTTTCTCACCATCCAACGCATGAACAGATTCAGACGCTTGCATGCGCTGCCGCCGGCAGGACTAGGCAGCAAGCTGCGCGGCCGTTCTTTAAATACCTCGGAGATAGCTGCTACAAGATAAGTAAGTCCATTAATTGTATTCTTGTCATTTGGAGAGTAGCCCTCAAGAAAACAGTCCCTGACGGATCCGTGAATCCTGATCACCCTGCCAACCCCAAACAGCACAGTCGCCAGTTCTTCCCCTTTTGTAAAACGATACTTGAAATCCTTAAAAGTCTGAAGAAGCTTTTCATGTGTGGCGTTCAACAAGAATTTTCGGGGGGGACCGATGGTGTCGAGCACATACCTCACCGTTTTTAGTATCTGCCATACACTTCCGTAAGCCAGGCACGACGAGATCAAACCAACTATTTCTCTATCCTCGGGGTCATCATAATCATAGAGAAATTCCAGAGGATCAGGGTGAACAAATTCTCTCCTGTTGTAAGTGTTGTACAAATCACACAGGTTGTCAGAGTATTCTTTCATAACCGGAAGCCTTAGATCGTTTGTCACTTGGATATAGCTCGATTCTCTTCCAGTTATACAGGACCGATAATCCATGAGGCAATGCCTTCGGTATACACATTTCTCTAAAGGCGTTTTGAACCGTCTGCAAGGTCTCTAAGGCCTTGCAGATCAACAATTCTGATTTTTGGACCGACGGCTTCTATATACCCCTGTTTGACCAGTCGGCCAAGAATTCTGGACAGGGTTTCCGGAATAGTGCCAAGCATCCCGGCCAACTGGCCTTTGGCTACGTCCAGAGACAACTCAATAGAGTCAGATTCAGTCTTACTTAAGTATAGGAGATAGGCGGCCAGCCTCCCTGGAACCTCCTTCAAAGAAAGATCTTCCACCAAAGCGGCAAAACGTCTTAGACGCCGGGAAAGAACTCCCAGCATGTTCATGGCCAGTGATGGGTTCTTGCTTATAAGATCAGTAAAGGCTTTTCTAGGAAAAAAGATACAAACAGTATCCGCAAGCGCTTCGGCATGCGCTGGAAATTGACGCCCTTCAAAGACCGGAGCCTCTCCAAAAGGCTCCCCAGGCCCAAAGACATGAAGGATTTGCTCTTTCCCTTCGCTTGAAATCTTGAAGATTTTAATTCGGCCCTCTTTTACTACATAGAAACCGTTCCCTGGGTCTCCTTCATTAAATATTGATCCTCCCTTTTTGAATGATTTTTCCAGGGAGATCGTGTTTAGATCCTCTAATTGGTTGTCAGGAAGACCCTCGAACAGTGGAATCAGACGAAGAGCTTCAATAAGACTCAAAGCCACCTCCTTGAAACGATATTGTGATTCCAGTTTTTGGTATAAAGTTGCGCATCTGGCCCTAAATTTACGTTATGCAGGAACATTTTACCAATATAAAGCTCTGAAACTATAAGATCGGCGTAGACTTGATTATAAGTCAAACTAATATAAAATATGAATGAACATTGATGGGAGATTATTTTTATGCGTTGGAGCCCAGCAGCCGAAGAAGCCATAGCCAAAACTCCATTTTTCATTAGAAGGCGGGTTAAGAAAAAAGTAGAACAGGAGGCTGAAAAGCAGAACGCCTCAGAGGTGACAATTGAACACGTCAGAATCTGCCAGCAAAATTTTCTGAAAAACATGGACGATGAAATAAAGGGCTTCCAAATCGAAAGCTGTTTTGGATCGAGTGGTTGCCCAAACAAAATCCCTCCCCGAGATGACCTCACAATAACCCTCGAAAAAAACTTACAGTCCAGAAAACTCAAGACCTTCCTAAAATCCAAGGTTGGTGGCCCTCTGAAATTTCATCATGAATTCAGAGTTTCCGTGTCGGATTGCCCTAACGCCTGTTCCAGGCCCCAGGTGGCGGATCTTGGAATAATTGCGGCGGTAAAGCCGGCTCTTACTGATGTGGAGTGTAGCCGGTGCGCCGCTTGCGCCGAGGTCTGCATCGAAAAAGCAATCTCGATGAATGATCAGATGTGGTTGCCCAAAATTGACATGGAAAAGTGTCTGTTCTGCGGACACTGTATCAGGACATGCCCCACAGGGACTCTTGTCCGGGGCAGGCAAAGATACCGCGTTATGGTAGGCGGTAAGCTCGGTAGACATCCCTGACTCGCTTCAGAGATACCAGGTCTCTTCTCGGAAAATGAAACCGCGCAACTCATTGATCATATTTTGGATTTCTACATGGCCCACAATAACAGAGGTGAGAGATTCGGAGAAATCATAGAGCGTGTCGGGCTTCAGGAATTTCTCAAGACAGTCATGTAGTCGTAGCCTTCTTTCCAACAAATTGGAAATTTTCTCTCGGTTGATCAAAAAATTGACATTTTTTTTGCGGGCTTGACTTAAGTCAAGGTCTTTGGATCACCCAACCTCCATATTGTTTACAGATACTTCAAGTAAATCGAATTCAAGTGTTTCCCGATTCAGTCGGAACCAATAAAACAGGAGGACAAAATGGCTGACAAGATGTTTTGCTACCAGTGTGAACAAACTGCGGGCGGTATCGGATGCACCCGAGCGGGTGTCTGTGGAAAATCCCCGGAAACTGCTGCGCTCCACGATCTCCTGACTCACGCTCTCAAAGGTATGGCATTGTTTGCGGTCGAAGGTAGAAAGGTTGGTGTTGTGGATCACGCAGCCGATGTTTTCACCAATGAAGCTTTATTTGCGACTCTAACCAATGTCGATTTCGATGAGGACAGATTTCCACCCATGATTAAGAAGGCGGTGGCATACCGTGACGGTCTGAAGGAGAGAGTCAAAGCGGCAGGGGGAAAGGTTGATTTCACCGAAGACGCAGCTACGTTTAAACCGGCCCCAGATAAGCAGGGCATGATAGAACAGGGATTAACCAAAGGATTCAAGGCTGACTCGGACAATCAGGATATAGTGTCATTGAAGCACACCTTGATCTTTGGGTTAAGAGGAGTGGCTGCCTATGCTGATCATGCCAGGATCCTTGGAAAAGAAAATGATGAGATTTACGCATTCGTGTCAGAAGGACTGGCAGCGACACTGAGTCACAACCTGAATCTTAATGACTGGGTAGGTCTGGTACTAAAATGCGGTGAGATCAACCTTAAAACCATGGAACTGCTTGACGCCGCAAACACAGGGGTCTACGGCCACCCGGTTCCGACAAAAGTGCCTCTCGGGCACAAGACCGGCAAGGCGATACTTGTATCAGGGCACGACCTCAAGGACCTGGAGGAAATCCTTAAGCAGTCGGCAGGCAAGGGCATTTATGTTTATACCCATGGAGAAATGCTACCCACACACGCATATCCGGGTTTAAAGAAATATCCGCATTTTTACGGCCATTTCGGAACCGCATGGCAAAACCAGAAAAAGGAATTCGCTGAGTTCCCCGGCGCTATTCTGATGACTACCAACTGTATTCAGAAACCGGCTCCTTCCTACAACGACAACATCTTCAGCACCGGGCTTGTAGGCTATCCAGATGTAAAACACATCTCGGATAAGAATTTTGCGCCCGTGATCCAAAAAGCATTGGAGATGCCTGGTTTTACTTCAGATTATCAAGGCAAGGAAGTCATGTGTGGTTTCGCCAGAAATGCAGTGATGTCTGTCGCGGACAAGGTAATCGACGCGGTGAAGAGTGGAGCCATAAAGCACTTCTTTCTGGTTGCCGGATGTGATGGAGCCAAACCCGGCCGCAACTACTATACCGAATTTGTTGAGAAAACCCCAAAGGACACTGTCGTCTTGACATTGGCCTGCGGAAAATTCCGCTTCTTTGACAAGGACCTTGGAGATATCGGCGGAATTCCACGTCTTCTGGATGTCGGCCAATGCAATGACGCTTACTCAGCCATCCAGATCGCAATAGCTCTGGCTAAGGCCTTTAACTGTGGAGTCAATGAACTGCCGCTCTCGATGATTCTATCCTGGTATGAACAAAAGGCTGTGGCCATCTTACTGACCCTCTTTTACCTGGGAATAAAGGGAATTCGTCTTGGCCCGAGCCTGCCGGCGTTCATCACCCCTAACGTGCTCGACACCTTGGTAAAGACTTTTGACATCAAACCTATTAGTACGCCGGATGAGGATCTAAAGGCGATCCTGGGCTGATCCGCAAGTATTGATGACTATCAAGGCGCAGGAATCTAAAGGAATCTACACTCATCTTAATTAACAGAATAGTATCAATCGGAAATTGATTAAAAACTCTTCGCGGCGCATGCCAATGTTACAGACCATGCGCCGCCTATAAAAAACGACTCCTTTAGTGGAAAGGAGATACAGCCATGAAATGTCCCGGTCAGGATCCCCGTTATTGGAAATTTGACGCTATCTTTGAAACCGAATGTCCGAACTGCGGATCCAGGATAGAGTTTTTTAAGGACGAAACCCGTCGTAAGTGCAAAAAATGCAGCCAGTACGTTTTAAACCCCAAAATGGATTTTGGTTGCGCCGCTCATTGCAAATTTGCCCGACAATGTTTCGGAGATCTTCCGCCCGAGTTAATGAAACAGAAAGAAGATCTTTTCAAAGATCGAGTCGCCGTGGAAATGAAGATGCGACTTAAGAACGATTTTAGACGGATAGGTCACGCTTCCAGAGTGGCTTCACTGGTTGAAAAATTAATAGGCTCGGAGAAGTCAAAACCTGCCGTACTTCTTTCGGCCGCTTACCTGCATGATATTGAACCGATTGATTCTCCAGGACAGGCGGATATTACCGGTAAAAAGGAAAAATCTACGGCTGTGGCTCGCGAAATACTCGAAAAATTGGACGCCCCTGAAGAAATAATAGAGGAAGTATGTGACATAATTAAACATCTAGATGATCCAGGATCTTATCAATCCAGAGATCTCGATCTGGTTCATGACGCCCATCTCCTGGCTTCTCTTCAGGAAAAGATGAAAAAATCAGAGCTGGACCCTAGCTTCCTCTCAGAAGTTATTGATAGAGACTTTGTTACAGACTCAGGACGGAGCCTCGCGTACGAATTGTTACAAGCGCCGGCTACCAGTTTACGCGCCGTAGCAAATTGAAAAATGCGAGACAAAAAGAGAAGGAAATCAAAATGAAATTCAAGAGAAATATAATAGAAATAAATGAGGACCTCTGTACAGGTTGTGGCCAGTGCGTTACCGGCTGCGCTGAGGGGGCTCTGGAAATAATAGACGGAAAAGCCAAACTTGTATCGGAAGTGTATTGTGATGGTCTCGGCGCCTGTATCGGCGAATGTCCGTCCGGAGCCTTAAAAATAGTTCAGAGAGAGGCTGAGGACTTCGACGAAGAGGCCGTAGAGGAACGCCTAAAGAACTTGCCCGAAGAAGAAAAGGAACAGCCTAAAACCATGGCGTGCGGTTGTCCTTCTTCCAATATTCAGACTTTCGCGGCTTCGAGCTGTTCCTGCGAAAAGGCGAATGAACCCAGTACCCAACACGCCATTGGATCCGAACTTACCCACTGGCCTGTTCAGATAAGGCTAATTCCACCAACTGCGCCTTTCCTGAAAAACGCCGACTTGCTGGTCGCGGCCGATTGCGCAGGGTTTGCTTACCCCAACCTGCATAGAGACTTGCTCAAAGGCAAAATACTTCTTATCGGTTGTCCAAAATTTGACGATTCACGGGCCTACATCGAAAAATTCGGCGAAATTTTCTCGTCAGCCTCTATCAAGAGCGTAACAGTCGCTGTGATGGAAGTGCCATGTTGTTCCGGATTGCCGGAAATAATAAAAATGGGCATGAAAATGGCCGGGAAGCAAATTCCTCTGGAAAAGGTCGTAATAAGCGGAAGAGGACAGATTCTGCGGAGGGAAAAATTGGCCGCGTAAATTCGTTTATTATACTCATTCTTATGAAAAGGCCTGGAGCGTAACTGTCCGCTCCGGGCCTTTGTGTTTAATTTCGTGGCTTCAGATCCACAACATACCTCATATCATTTATCTTGACCTTATTTCAAGGTGTTGATAATAAAACATCATGTATTACATTACTACCAGGAATTAACCTGTATTTATTCGGGTTTTATTCTGTTTGTCAGAAAAGGTGAAGCATGAAAAAAATCGTCGTTCCAATGTCAGCTTTAATTTTTGCATTCGCTTCCTTTGGATTCGCTGCGGATACGCCAAGTCCGGCCGACGTCACAAAAATGGAATCCCACAAGAAATACATCTGGGGTGTGCCGGCAGGAACGGCTCTAAAAAAAGATGTCTCAATTCCTGTAGATGAAACTCTGAAGGATTACCAGGAGCCCGTAGTTCAACCCCCTCATTCAATGAAGTTTAAATGGGGAGTAGACGCCGACTAGCGCCTGGGTAACGGATCGGTTCAGAACCCCGGTTTGCCGTCAGCGGCTCAAGAGATCTCACACCCCATATCGGGCTACATTTCGTCTTTTCATGAAGCCATATTCTTTCGAATATGGCTCTTTTGTTCTCTGGCGCAAATATCCGTAATTGTTTTGCGGATCCGCTTGGAGGTCAGGATCAGGGCCGGCAGAAAAATCAAATCCCCGAAGAGCCCAAGCGTAATTGCGGAACAACCAAGTATTCCGAAAAAAACAACAGGTCTAAACGGCGAAGTGGCTAAAGCCAGGAAACCAAGCAATACCACGACCGACCATGACGCAATCTGGCGCGCGGTAAACCTGTATGATCGAAACACGTTTTCTTCTATCGATACGTCTGGATTGAGGGTTATTTCCCTTTTCAACTGGGTCAGGTAATGGATTGTGTTGTCGACCGCCAGTCCGATCGCTACAGTGGCGGCGAACACGGTAACCATATCGAGAGAGATTCCGAACCAGCCCATGATCCCGAAGACAGCCGCAACGGGAGGAATATTAGGTATAAGACAGATCAGCCCGAGCATAAAAGAGCGCAGTTGAATCATCATGAGTATAGTGATCAGAATTGCGGCTATGAACATCGACTCTACCTGATCTCTTATCAGCGTCTTAGTTTGAGAAGAGACAAGAACCAGGTCACCAGTGACCGTGGCCTTCCCCTCCCCCGCCATTATCTCATTAGCGATATCCTGAATCTGTGAAATTGTCTCTCCAATAGGCCTGTCCGGAGAGTTCTTTATCTGTATGGAAATTCTGGTCTTGTCAAAGTTCTCACTGATATATCTGTCGGTTATTTTCTTCCCGCCTTCACTCAAGGATGTCATGAAAAGAAGTTGGGGGATAAGATTTGGATTAGAATATATGTCTTGCGAATTGACGGCGTTTCCCTGAGTTATTTTGTTCAAATAAGTCAACACGCTGGCATAGGAATCCGTTGAAACCACATCCGGAATACTTCTGACTCGTTTCTCCAGCTCAGCGATCTTTTTCCACATTTCCGGCTTCTTAAACTCGTTCGGTTTGGATTCGATGAAAAGCTCAAGAGTTTGAGCGGGAGCCAGGTTCTTTTCAACGAAGCGGATATCCCGCACCGTTTGAGTTGATTCATCGAGCATTCGGAATAACTGAGCGTCGCTGTTGATCCTGGGTGAACCGGCAAGCAGAAACAGAGAGAGGCCTAAAGCGAAAAGGACAACTGCTCGAGCGTGTTGAGATATTAGAGATTCAATCGCCTTGAGAATTCTTTCCAGCCAGTCTACCAAAACATCCGAGGATTCAGTTGTGTTCAACGTCTTCATCATCGAGAATAACGCTGGAGTCATTACTATCGCCAGCCCGTAAGAAATTAAAACTCCCACCGACATTATGAATCCAAGGTCCCGGACCATTGGGATCGAACTTATCATCAGTGTTCCAAAACCAACAGCGGTGGTCGCTATGCAGATAAAACACGGCCTGGCGAGCCACCTTACCGACATCTTCAGGGCGCTGATCTTGTCATTAACTATCTTATGGTAGAGGTGATATCTGACAACCATATGGATCACTATTTCAATCGTGGTGATCGGAACAAACCCAAACGCAAGCGCTGTAGTTGAATTAAGCGGGATATCCATTGCCCCCATCAGCCCCAGGACCCACAACACACAAACACTAAGAATAAAGTTCGTGACCAATGTGACCCGGAAACTCCTGAAAACATATACTGATACAATAGTGGCTATCAGCATGCACAGGACGCCGAACACTATTCCAGTCTGAATACTGTATTCAACTATGGCCTTTCGGATAAATGCAGGACCTACAATCCTGTAGTCCTCTACGAGTTTGTTTCCCTTGAGATCCCTGTTTACAATCCGGACGATCTGTTCGTAAATTGCGTCTTCATATTTCAACTTCTCTTTGACTTTTACAGCGATGCCAATTGTCTTGAAGTCTGATGAAATGAGAAGATTAGTCATGGGGAGAGATCGCCGTAAATTTTCCAACGATTCCTTAGCAGCGGGAACGATTTTTCCCTGGACACGCTCGAACAGTGGAAGATTGCCGAAAGACCCGTTTTTTTCCTGAAAGATACGTAGGTTTGTAAGGCTGACAACTTCCGAAACACCGTCAACATGTTCAAGTGTCCTTGTCAGCTTGTCTATGATGTTCAAGGTAGGCGAATCGAATATCCCTGAATGACTCTTAATGACGATAAGGGTGAATTCTTCATTTCCGAAAGTATCGATGAATTTCTTGTATTCGTGATAGGCGTGAGAGGTTCTGTCGATACCTGTTTTAAGAGAAGGATCAGTCTTGAGTTGAACGGCAAAGTAAGCGAAAATTATTGAGATGACCGCTATTACAGTCACCAATAGTTTTCTGTGATCAATAATCGTATCAAGGCGGTTCGGGTTGGAAAGATCCAACTTGTCCTGGTTGTTATTCACAAAAAGCGGGCCTGCCTTCTATCCGAATTGTTTTCCAATTATCATTTTTTACGATAACGAAGTTATATTATTAGAAAAGTGTTAGATCGTCAAATTGTGTTGAGGTTTTTCTATTCGGGATGTAGGGGCATTGAAGGGTGTTACCAGGGTAGGCCGAAATATGCCAAACGGGATGACTGCGGCAGATATAGCCGCAGTCGGTCCCGTTCATTTTGGTTAGCGATCCGTGTCACTCACGGATTCGTTTAAGTTCGATCGTAACAACATTCGATTTATCGAAACAATCCATCTCAACCACGTCGGGGTCTCCCCATTCGCTCGGGAAACCGCCTCCAAATTGCAGCATGACCAGGTATGGGAAGATCTGGTGGTAAAGAAAACCGCAGAGTCCTCCAGTGTCATGGCCGCTTAACTCAATCTGATCACCCACGCCGTGTCCGGCGCTGCATGATCCTTTTACTCTCTTGATTGTTCCTATTATTCTATAGCCGAGCCTCGGTTTATGTTCCATCGTTACCCTCCTCCATGGCGCTATGAGATCATCGCAGAGTAAGGGCCCAGGACCTCAGTGGCCACTTTACCGGAATATAAGTCTCACTTTTTGTCCAGAATTTTATTCCAGGAGTCTAAATAACTTTTGGTATTTGCGAATAACTCGGTTGTGTCGCCATCAATGGATACGCTTTCTATCACGTCACCCTGTTTAATGCTGTTAACCACATGTTGATCTTCTGGACTCATCACTTCCCCAAAGACTGAATGTTTACCATCAAGCCAGGATGTCGGAACATGTGTGATGAAAAACTGGCTCCCGTTTGTGTTAGGGCCCGAATTCGCCATGGACAGGATGCCGGGTTTGTCATGTTTAAGGGTCGCGGCAAATTCGTCTTTAAACTTGTAGCTTGGGCCACCAGTCCCTGTTCCGAGAGGACACCCCCCTTGAATCATAAAGTCTTCGATGACCCTATGGAACTTTAGACCGTTGTAAAAGCCCCTTTGCGCCAGGTTTACAAAGTTAGCTACCGTTATCGGCGTCAGGTCTGGAAAAAGTTTGATGTGGATATCACCCTTATTCGTTTTAATAGTTACGTTCATTACATCTCCTAATTTGTTTTGATGAAATTGGCCCCATCCAAGGCGCCATTACTATAACAAGGTTCCAATAGTTTTTATTGCTTTGTTCCGGGAGAGTCTTCGACGCCAAGTCGGAAAGAAGCCTCTGATAACAGAGGTCTTTCATGACAGAGAAAAAATAGGCCCAGGAGACACTTCATGAAAAGATCATAATGCGCCAGCCTTCTCTTTTGATCCCTGCCCCTGGGGTCGTCCGGACTGTTGTATCCATGAAATACGCTGTTTCTCGCAAGGTAAATGGAAAATCGACATTTCTGAATCGACTCAAAGTTGGCTTTTGACGCCTCAACGATCCCTTCCCTTACCTGAACAGGGTTGGACAACACCGTTGAAAGTTCAGAAAGGTAATGGAAAAATCTTGTTCCCGCTGACGCTGGGAGTCTCCTGTCTGAAGGAGCCATGGTCCATGATCCCTCGAGATCCGTCAAACCGCCTAAGGGACTGAAAGCCATACCCAAGAGCGGCGGCCTCTTTGAACATTTTTTTCGCAGAAATTTTTCCAGGCCTTTTTGTTTCGCGGGCTCCGAGATCGATTCCACGGATTTGCCTGACTTCAGGCTTTTGTCCTCGCCCGGTTCAGCATTCCAGGGAGTGAGTTTTCCTTTCATCCACGAGGCTTCCCAATCATACTGGTAAATACTGTTGTAAATAAAAAAATTATAGACGAAAGACGTTGTTGGCATTGTCGAGCGACTTTCGCCATCCGGATATTCCGCGTAATGTTTCATTTCTGCGTTTTCGCGATAAGCTTCATACATAACATCTATGAAATTAGTCATTTCAGGGGTCATTTCGTTTGCCTCCCAGTATCGACTTGATCAATGGGGCTGTACGGATAGCCAAGGGCATGAGCGACTTGTTCGTGTGTGACCAAACCATTGTACAGATTTACCCCTTTAGCCAGCCGCAAGTCTCCATGAGCGGCCCTATCAATCCCTTTTTCGGCTATCGCCAACGCAAATGGCAATGTGACATTCGTTAGAGCGAAAGTGGAAGTCCTTGCGACCACTCCCGGCATGTTGGGCACGCAATAATGAATCACATCGTCCACGAGGAACGTGGGGCGCTTGTGAGTGGTCGGCCTGGAAGTCTCTATGCAGCCTCCCTGGTCTATGGCCACATCGACAATGACAGCTCCTGCTTTCATCTGACGGATCATATCTTTTGTAACAACCCGGGGAGCGCGGGCCCCAGGGATCAAAACCGCTCCAATAACCAGATGAGAGTTCAAGACGGCATACAGGACATTATCAGGGTTTGAAATCAATCCCGTCACCCGGTTTCCAAAGATCTCGTCCATGTAAATTAGACGTCGCTGGTCGACATCCAGAACATTTACATTCGCTCCCATTCCTACAGCAATTTTCGCCGCCGCCATTCCAACTGTTCCGGCGCCTAGAATAGTTACACAACCACGCCTCACACCGGGAACCCCACCGAGCAGAACGCCTCGACCTCCCTGGGTTTTTTCCAGAAAATGCGCCCCTACCTGAACCGACATCTTGCCGGCGACTTCACTCATTGGCACAAGAAGCGGCAGAAAACCATCCTGGTTCTGTATGGTCTCGTACGCCACGGCTATTATTCGGGCGGCCAGAAGGGCCTCAGTAAGCTGCGGGGCAGGCGCCAGATGGAGATAGGAGTACAGTATCTGCCACTCATGGAACAGGGGGAATTCGCTAGTTTGAGGTTCTTTGACCTTCATGATCATGTCCGAACGATCATAAACCTCCACGGGGCTCTCCACTATTGCAGCCCCCGCTTCCCTATATTCTCCGTCGGTTATCCTGCAGCCTTCGCCTGCGCCCTTCTCTATAACTATCGAATGGCCGTGTTCCGTGAGAGTTCTGACTCCTGATGGAACTATTCCGACTCTGTATTCGTCTTCCTTGATTTCCTTAGGGATTCCTATGATCATTTTTTAAGCTCCATAAGGGTTATACCGTCATTTCCGTCTCATGTCGCCTGAAAGAACGCTCTTCCCTGTCTTCAGGCAGCGGAAACATCCTTTTCAGTCATGGATATTGGCCTCGGCCAATCTTATCGTTTCAGGCGCAACACGCGCCGAAGATTTGTCAGGGCTATGCGGATTCTTTTGTAGAGAGAAGTTTTTGACTCAGAAATACTTTCTTGATCACGGTTCTTAATACAAGAATTGTCAAAAAAAGCCCCAGTTGGTTCCAGCTTTGCAATTCAACAGTTTTTAAAAAAGCTCCCACCAGTTTTATATTCATTCCCAGAAGAGCCCCATTGGCCACCAGCATTCGCGCCATGTGCCTGTTTCGCTGTGTCAGGAAGACAACAAAGCCGGCGCAGCAATAACCAAAAGTTACCAGTGAACTCAATATGTCAATCGATAGTATGAAACTGTTGAGACCATACATCCTATGCGGCGCTCGCTTTCGCCCTTTCTTCGGCTTTGTCGATTTCTTTCTGCAGGAAAAAGTTCAAGGCTGTCCTGATAATTATTATTGCGGCGAGCTGACCGATGTCGTTCCATGAAGGGGCTACGGCGGTTCGCAAGACGTCCGCCGCCAATTCGAATTCCAGGGCCAGGGTGAGCCATTGCCCCAAATTTAATCGAATGTCCTCCTTGTTGAACTGCATGTCTTTTCTGTGAATGACCAGCGCCAGCACCTTGGCTGTGGCCTCAACCGCTCCATAGGCTATTATAATTGCAGCGGCGCCTTCAACGAAGGCCGCAAGGTAGATGGAACAGTGTCTGAATATTTCCAGCATGAGGGGCGCCTATGAAATTTGACAAGTCGAATTCAGGGACTTTCGCTGTCCAACAGCGATAAACATAAGCGTAACTATACTTTAGGGAGCCTCTAAAAATCACTTTTTCAGTCTTAGGATTCCCTAAAATTCCACAATTCAGCATGATGTGATTAGAATTTTCATCATCACAAGTTTATAAATCATCTTTTTCGGGCTAATTTTAACCGT